>JAOZHV010000045.1 GCA_026014725.1 Candidatus Bathyarchaeota archaeon
TAGCCCCCAACCTCATACTCTGGGGCAGCGGAAGCGGCGACTCGTGGGCAGTACAGTGGAACTACAACCCAACCGCAGTCATGGAACAAACCTTCAACGCACTCCAAAACCAGTGGCACGTAAACATGATACGCGTGTTCATCTACCCAAGCTGGTACTGGCGAGACAACATCGCACCCGCACAGGAAGACCCAAGCGCAACCTCAACCACCACCATCAGCACCAGAGCCTACCTGCGCACACTCTGCCAAACAGCAGACAAATACGGCATATACGTAGACATCGTACCCTACATGCTAACGCCCTCGTCGAGCTCGTTTGCAAAAGACCCCTATGCCACACCAAACTTCGGCTGGCAAGGCCTACCGATGACAGGATGGGACGACGCAGGCAACAACTTTTTACGCGATGCAGGATACCAAAACAACGAAAAAGCCTTCTGGACTTGGTTTTGGACTGACATGGCAAACAACCTCAAAGACTACCCAAACGTAATCTTTGAAGCATGGAACGAACCAGGCTGGAACGGAGGCGACACCGAACCCATACCCAGCGGCTACATGACCTACCTCCAAACGATGTACAACGCCATACGCGCAACAGGCGCAAACCACCTAATCATGATGCAGTGGCACATGGGCTGGGTGCCAAACGGCTACGGCGCAACCCTTGGTTGGGCATCAACCATACACAACGCGTTGTCCAACCCCACAAACATGGTGTATACCACACACTTCTACTATTACGCTCCAAGCGACCAAACAGCCTACTGGGCACTCGACTACAACACATTAAAGACGCAGGTACAGAGCGCAATCAACGGCATGGGCGTGAGCGCACCGTTAGTCATCAACGAAGAAGGTTCATGCTTAACCAGCTCAAAGAACAAACAAAACGACTATACTTGGTGGCAAAACCTAATCTTGGCGCAGCGTGACTTAGGAGTTGGCGCATGTGCTTACTACTGGCTAAGCGACAGTGGGCTTGGACCAGTGTACTCGGGCGAAACCATGTTGTCCAGCGGGTACGGGTACACACCCAACACGATGGGGCAAGCATACGTAAACGCCTACCAACCTCCAGCAGCTACGCCGACACCGACAGCGACGCCAACACCAAGCCCCACACCGACACCTACACAAAGCCCAACGTCAACACCAACACCTGAACCAACTCAAACACCTACGCCAACACCAACCC
>JAOZHV010000046.1 GCA_026014725.1 Candidatus Bathyarchaeota archaeon
AATAGACGGATTCCTTGCCTCCAGAGAATAGACTAGCAGCTATCACTTTTTAAACCGTCTTTTTCCTCTGTTGTCGTGCTCGCTTGAGAATTAACGCGGACATGCCGCTGAAGAAAGCCACTCCAAAGATGAACAAGCCATACTCCGTGCACACGCGTACCTACCTATGTCCCTCTTAGGCAGAATACGTATTAAAACACTGCTGTGCCTCATTGGCTGCCACCTTCGAAAATCTCGGCAATCAGCCGCATTCTCCGCGAAATTGGATAGCGAATGTTAAATCCATATTTGGTCAAGAAACCTTGACTACGAAAGAGCAGGTTAGTCAAGATTTCTTGACTAAAAAACGCTTATACGAGCCTGTTTAGTCAAGAAACCTTAACAATAACCCTTTTATCCCTAAAAAGACCTAAATTAACCGCTCTTAAGGAGGCGAGATGTGAAAAATGAGTTTTTCGCCTAACGATAATTCAAAGAATCGCAAACAACTGCGAGAAAACCTGCTTGCATGGTCCACGATAGTCATTGCAATTAGTATAGTCTTAGTGTTAACACTGCTTGCTACAAACAGCATCGCCAAACCAACTGCAGTTGCATACGCCTGTAAACTATGTTGGGGCAGCTATGGCTCAGATAACGGTGAATTCGATAATCCTTATGACGTTACCGTTGACGCTTCAGGAATCATCTATGTAGCTGACACGTACAATCACCGCGTTCAGAAATTCACCAGTACAGGCGCCTTCGCAGGGTCTTGGGGCGACCGCGGCAATAATGATGGACAATTCAACTACACGATGGGTATCGCTGTTGATGCTGCAGGAAACGTTTACATAGCGGATGCAGGAAATCATCGGATTCAAAAATTCACCAGCCAGGGTGCTTTTCTACAGGCATGGGGCAATTATGGCGATGGCAAGGGACAATTCAAGTACCCTTACGATGTTACTGTGGATGGCAAAGGGAATATTTACGTGGCAGACGCAGGCAATCACCGCGTTCAGAAATTCACTGAAACTGGCAGCTTTTTAGCTTCGTGGGGCAGTTACGGAGAAAAAGCTGGAGAGTTTAAATATCCTCACGGTATGGTAGTTGACGACTTAGGAAACATCTATGTGGCTGATTATTATAACCACCGCGTGCAAAAATTCACAGGCAACGGCGAGCACATAACGCAATGGGGTACGTACGGCAGCGATGATGGACAATTCCGAAACCCGAAGGGTGTTGCAGTTGACAGCGCAGGAAACATTTACGTAGCTGATTATTATAACCACCGCATACAAAAGTTCACCAGCAGAGGTGAATTCATATCCTCTTGGGGTAGTGAAGGCGCTGGTGAGGGCCAATTCTGCACTCCTAAGGGAGTCGCTGTTGATAGCGCAGGTAACATCTACGTGGCAGACACAGGTAATCACCGTGTCCAAAAGTTTCAGCTTGGGGCAACTTCCTATGAACCTGTCTCTGACGTGGCAGACGGCAGTTTGCCCTTTTTACTGCTTGGTACGTCTGGTGTGACGCAGAAGCTATTAGCGTCACCGACAGCGGAAATGGCGCTTTCTGCATATGTCAGCACAATGGCGTTGGTTGCATTGGTCTTCAAAAGACGTTAAACAGCTTAGCAGATACAGTACAGCTCTCTTCCCTCCTTTTTTTGGCGAAGCGCCACCTTGGGAGAGGGAACGACATGTATAAATCAGAAAGAAAAAATAGCGCAAGAGAAATGCTACTTTTCGGCGGGTTATTACTGGGGCTATTTTGCCTTTCATTGGTAGAGGCAGTTTCGGCTGAAATGTGGGCTGCAGGCGTCGCCATCGGTGATTTCGTCTATTACGAAATGCACGGAGTTTACTCTTCGAGCGACCCTAACGTTGTAGTTGAGGTGCCTACGTTTGAACGAAACAATACTGAATGGGTTCGGGTAGAATTTGCAGGATTGTCTGGCTCGGTTGTTCATCAGGTTTACACGCTGCGTTTCAGGGATGGAACTGAAACCATGTTTGAATTCAGAACAGACTTGGCTCCCGGCAACCCAAGCAACTTCACAGAAAAAGGGGTGCCTCTTTGTGCAGCCAACCTCAATGTGGGTGACCCGCTTCCGGCAGTTAAGCTAACAATAAACGATACGTTCACCATGGTTTATCCCACTGGGAAGCGGGAAATAAATCACGTTTCATGGAACACCACTGACGATTGGGGTGACTGCTATTTCGACAAGAAAACAGGTGTGCTCATTGAACTCTGCCGTGTTCACAAATTCGCCTCTAAAACGGGAGGCATCATTGTGGAAAAAGCGGATATTGTGAAAATGACCCGTACGAGCCTGTGGGAAGCAAGGGAACCTCAAACGGCAAGTCCGCCGCCCATGTTAACCATGTTGTTGACGGCTATGTTGCTGCTTGCCGCGATAACGAAGCACAAGAGCAATTCTAGAAAAAGAACCACATAACTGCTGAAGGTACTTGTTTCTTTTGTGCCAAGCTTCTATGGTTATTTCGACTAATGTCTTTTATACGTGTGCTCAGCTTTTCTGTTTAGGTTTGATTTATGAGCTTTGAGACTAAAGAGAAAGACTTGCTTGCTAGAATCGGCAGACTCAAAACCAAGAGCTGCACTGTGGAAACGCCGCTTCTTTTTCCAGTCATTAACCCCAACGTTCAACCAGTATCGCCTAAAAGACTTAAGGAAGATTTTGGATTCGAAGCCATAATAACCAACGCGTACATCCTCAAGAAACGTTTCCAGAGCACACCCCTAGAGCAAGGATTGCACAGGTTCTTGGGGTTCGATGGCGCAGTGATGACTGATTCAGGCGCGTACCAAAT
>JAOZHV010000047.1 GCA_026014725.1 Candidatus Bathyarchaeota archaeon
CAAATGAGCTGAATGTATGAAATCGAACTCTCAATAATAGGTATAGCGATCGCTGCGTTCGTAATAATCCTGCTATCTCTCTCAATTAAGAAAGTCAACCAGTACGAAAAAGGAATAGTTGAAAGATTTAATGCTTACGAAAAAACGATATTGTTAAGTTACCCAACAAAAAGAAAGGTGAATGTCAAGAGTTTGCCACTAATGCAATCGCTATGGCAAAACTTAAAATACTAATTGATGTTTTTAGAAAGAAGAATGAGGCGGTACATCTTTGAGTAGCAACAATACACGAGTAATGATTTTTATAGATGGGTCAAACCTCTTCTGGGCAAGCAGAGCAAGAGGAATCCAAATTGAATATTCCAAACTAATCAGTTTTCTCGCAAATAACAGGTCACTAATTAGAGCTTATTATTATGGTGCTGAAAAAGTGCCACCAGACCCTATGCAAACAGGATTTTATGAAAAACTACGATTTCAAGGAATTGAAGTAATAACGAAACCTTTGGTTAAGAGGACAAGCTATGCAACTCTAGTGGCTACAGGTCAAAGGGTTCAGGTAATAAAGGAAGAAGAGAAAGGGGTAGATGTTGCCCTGATCACAGACATGTTGTCAATGGGATACAAAAATGCATATGATGTCGCTATCTCGGTTGGTGCTGATGCAGACTTTGAAAATGCAATTAGAAACATAAAACTGATTCCTAAGAGAGTGGAAATTGCAGCTTTTAGCGACAATGATACCAGTACCACACCACCAAGGTATTCGACAACCGTTTGCAGAGAAATGCGAATGTGCCCTGACCTTTTCATACCGTTAGAAAATCATGTTTCTAAATTCAGAAGGTAGAAGTTTTTATATGAAAAGCAAGTGGCAAGTGGCTAACACCACTCCTCGGAGAGCAAACTGCCCTGCCACTTGCTACCATATATACCGTGTGAGAATATCTCACAAAAGGGTATTTAAGCTTTTGTGATTGTTTTTGGCTAACACCAATATTAATTATTGCGCTTTTCATTTAAAATATTAGCTATCACTATATGAGGATAATATGACTGCATATGAGAGCTTCTTGGTATTGCGGGGGGAGCACCCAAGTAAAATTTTGATACTCAAACCTTTACACGTTGTTTGATACGCTGCTCATATTCCTCTTCCGATATTATGCCTTTCTCAATTAGCAAACCAACAAGACTGGAAAGCATGTCATCTAAGAGGTCTATTTCTTCAATAGCGTTTCTTTCAGGTTTTTTCTTCATGTTTTCCACCCTTCGCTAAATATCCCTGTTCGCCTAACCAGTTCATAATGATAGTGCGAAGAGTATCGCTGTATCCTTCGCCTATTTTGCCTATAACTTCTTTGTCTAAGATTGCAATTACGCCATCAGGAAGAGAAACCAAGATTTTTTTCATTTACTAACCACCTTCAACCCTTCTTTCTCTTGTGCTTTGTTACTGAGTGCATTCACTAAGGTTATGGCTTCACGTTTGGTTGCTTCGTCAATTAAGCCTTTCCAGTCATTTGGCACTTGCATTCTTGCTGCTTGAGCTGGAGTTTTTCCGCCTAGGCTTTGGTGCGGTCTAACACAGTTATAATGGATGCTCCACCCTTCAAGCAGAAGCTTTGTTGATTCATAAGATTTTAGCCCTCTCATTGACTTCGTTCTATCTTTAAGAGTGCCATGTAGTCTTTCAACGATGTTGTTTGTCTCTCTCGCTCTTATGCCGACTTTCTGTACTAGCTCTGGTCTTGTATCCTTTCGCATCGTGTAAAATACTTTGTTGAAGGCACCACTATAAACAAAACTGCCGTCAACAAAGACTGCTCTTGGTCTTACCTTGCTCTGCTCAGCACCTTTCTTGAATATAGCTACTGTATCCTCAAAGGTTCTTGTGTTGGAAAGATGAGAAGCAACTATGAACTTTGTGTCCTCGTCTATCATTTCCCAGAACCAAATACTTCTGCCTTCGCATTGAAGCATGGTTTCATCCTCATGCCATAATCCTGAGAGCTGTGGAACTTGAGCAATCATGTACTCTTTTACCAACAGAGAATACTTTTTAATCCAATTCAGAATCGTGACCTGAGAAACTTTCTCTCCAAAAATATGCTCAAGGTTACGCTGAGCTTTGCGAAGAGACAATCCGTCATAATAGAAGTTTAGTGCTGCAACTATGATGTTCTTGTCGTTTCTCATTCTTGAGAACTTGCCGTTTGGTACAAAGATGTGACCGCAATCCTTGCATTTGTATGTTTGTTTATTATGGCGTATGCCCTTTTTCGTGACATTCTCGGAGTTGCAATATTTACAGTTCATTTGTTGCACACTCTTGCAGGTATCTTATAGGATACCGAAGTATTTATATCTTGTGGTAGTTCCACAGGACACCCAAACTATAAATACTCGACCCTCCACATAGAAGGATATAGGTGTCGTCATGGTGATGTTATACATCATGTATAACTACCAACACGAACATACAAGCTAATCAACATCATGGTGAGGGAGAAAAATGGAAATAAAAACGCCTAATGTGATGCTCTCAGCTGAGGAAGTGCAAGCATTAAAACCGCTTGAAAGGGAAAATTACGTTAGGTCTGTAATAAAAAAAATCCTTGCAGCAAACGAAAACGGGGTCATGGCTTCAGAAATTGTGGAAGCAACAAACCTAAATAGAATAACCGTAATGAAGCACTTAGAGTATTTAGTGGCAATAAGGGAAGCTTACAAGAGCGACAGAGGTAGCGGTTCAATCTATTACCAAAATGGAAGACTTATTCATCCAACCGACCGATTATCTGTTCCCATTGGAAATAAAGTTTATGATTTTGTCAAACTTGAGAATGCGGAAGGCAAATTTGTTTTCATACAAGAGAAAGAACAAGATGAACTACGATTAAAAACAGTTAAAGGTGGCATTATGATTAGATGCGTAGATTTATTCACATTCATGGAAGGCTTACAGAATTTCATTAGAATAGCAAGTGAGAAAATGGAGATAAAGAAATGAGTAGCCCAAGCAGAATTCAGATTACGCACTATCCAGAACGAAAATGCAAATTTTCTGAGTCTATGGACTTAACAATAAATAATAAGACAATCGTGACTCCAACCTTTGCACCAAGAATTAAGGGCGATGGCGAACTCAAAGTTTATTCTACGGTTAAGAGTCTTTATTCTCCGCGACATCTCTCCGTTCAAGTTGTAAGACTACTTGATGCAGGTAGAACAGTCTATCGTGCCATGAAACATAGGGTTCCGCTGAATATTGTTGACCAAACATTAGTCACCCCACCGCCACAGTCAGGAGAAAATGTGCTAATTATTGACCCAGCATTAGAATATCTCTACTACACTGCAAACATGGAACGCATTGCTAACACGCCTTTTGTTCCTCGTGCCGTAAACACATATGTCAAGAGTTACATGGCTAAAGAGAAGCGGCTTGTTAAGGCAAAAGCTGAAGGTGAAGAAGTAACAAGTACGCAACTTCTCCGAGAGGCAGAACATTCAAACTTTTGGTCATGTGTTGGAAAAGACACAAACATGCGCACTAAACTAATGCGAGATACCTTCACTTTAGAACTGAAGTGCAGAGCTGATATATTAGTTCCCCCTGTTCCCTTAATAACAAATGCGCATTTGTTGAATATGGCAATTCTTATGAATGAAAAGAGCAGAGCATTTGCTCCAGCACTTGATGATGAAAAGCGAGATTGTGCCGATTACTTCATCGTAAAGCCAAACATACTACGAAATGAACATATGATGGCAACCATTAAAGAATACGTTGCCGATAGTGAAGCAGCAATAACACTTTTCAAGTTTAAGAATTTGAATCTTTGTGAGGAGAGTTTAGCTCTTGACAGAGCAGCTTTCAAGAGCTTCCTAATGGAACTTGCTCTCGTAACACAGCATAGCGAAAAGAAAGCTTTTGGTTTACTCGAAGCAGGAAACCAAACTTTTCCAGCGGCATTATCATCCTTTGCAATAGTGTCAACAGGGTTTAATCTGGACCGTGAAGATAGAAGAAAAGACCAACAAGATATTAGTCCCTTTGTAAATCGCTATGACCCTGCGAACATGGTAATGCAGAACAAAGACACTTTCCTGAGAACTGTGAGTAACAATCACGGAATACCTTGTGATTGCAAAGTTTGTCTAGAAAACCCAGAAGTGCCAATACACGATTTCATAGAATATAACCGTTTAGCGAAAGAGCACTATCTACTCTGCAGAGAACAGGAAATGAAAGAAATAGTGAACGCAATCGAACGGCAAGAATCCCAGATGGGCTTTGAGAAACTTCAGAGGTCATCATTGAAAAACCTAATAGACATTATCCCACGATAAAGTTAAAGAAAGCATGGATAGCTTAGCTTGGAGACAGCAATCGCCTACTAAGCGGTCTTTCGGGGGTTCAAATCCCCTTCCATGCACCACACTTTTAATAGGTTAATTCGACTCTTAAGGGTTGCGATGGTTTTTCTTGTTGGGTAACTTAACTTAACAATATCCGAAAAAACAGTTGAACCTGGACTGCGCCTGATTACGCCATTTATTGAAAGAATACTCCGCGTCAACATGAGAGAACAAGTAATAGATGTGCCGCCGCAGGAAATCATAACTGAGGACAATGTCGTCGTTACCATCGACGCGATTA
>JAOZHV010000048.1 GCA_026014725.1 Candidatus Bathyarchaeota archaeon
CCCCCCCCCCCCCCCCCCCCCCCCCCCCCCCCCCCCCCCCCCCCCCCCCCCCCCCCCCCCCCCCCCCCCCCCCCCCCCCCCCCCCCCCCCCCCCCCCCCCCCCCCCCCCCCCCCCCCCCCCCCCCCACTCCCTTCTCCCGTGTTTTCTACCCCTCGCTCCGCAGAAACAGCACGCCGAGGGGCGGGACCGAGAGCGAGAGGGACCACGGGTGGCCGTGGGAGGGCCGGTGCTCGGCGGCCACGGCCCCGAAGTTCCCCCAGCCCGACCCGCCGTACACCTCGGCGTCCGAGTTCAGCACCTCGCGCCAGATGCCCGCCGCAGGCACCCCCACCCTGTAGTTCTCGTGCGGGACGGGCGTGAAGTTGCACACGACGAGGAGGAGGCCGCCGCCCTCCGCGGGCTTGCGGAAAAACGCGACGACGCTGTGCTCCCAGTCGCGGAAGTCGGCCCACTCGAAGCCCTCGTTGGTGAAGTCGCGATCAAAGAGGGCGGGCTCCTCCCGGTAGAGCCGGTTGAGGTCCTGCACGAAGCGGAAGACCCCCTGGTGGGGCGGGTACCGGAGGAGGTGCCACTCGAGGGCGTCCTCGTGGTTCCACTCAGCGCGCTGGGCGAGCTCGGCCCCCATGAAAAGGAGCTTTTTCCCCGGGTGGCCGTACATGTAGCCGAGGAGCGCCCGCAGGGTTGCAAACTTCTGCCAGTCGTCCCCGGGCAGCTTGTGGAGAAGGGACCCCTTCCCGTGCACCACCTCGTCGTGGGAGAGGGCGAGGACGAAGTTCTCGAAGAAGGCGTACCAGATGCTGAAGGTGAGCCGGTTGTGGTGGTATTTGCGGAAGATGGGGTCGAGGGCGAAGTACTCGAGGGTGTCGTGCATCCAGCCCATGTTCCACTTGAGGCCGAACCCCAGGCCCCCGACGTAGACGGGCCGGGAGACCATGGGCCAGGCGGTGGACTCCTCGGCGATGGTCTGGGTGTCGGGGAAGGAGCGGTAGACGGCCTCGTTTACGGCCTTGAGAAAGGAGATGGCCTCGAGGTTTTCACGCCCCCCGTAGCGGTTGGGAATCCACTCGCCGGGGCCGCGGGAGTAATCGAGGTAGAGCATGGAGGCGACGGCGTCCACGCGCAGGCCGTCGGCGTGGAAGCGCTCCATCCAGAAAAGGGCCGAGCTCCCGAGGAAGGCCCGCACCTCGTGGCGCCCGTAGTTGAAGATCCAGGAATCCCAGTCGGGGTGGAAGCCCTTTCGGCGGTCGGCGTGCTCGAAAAGGTGGGTCCCGTCGAAGTAGACGAGGCCGTGCTCGTCTCCGGGGAAGTGGGAGGGGACCCAGTCGAGGATGACGCCGATCCCCCGCCGGTGGAGGGCGTCAATGAGGGCCATGAAGTCCTCGGGCGTGCCGTAGCGGGAGGAGGGTGCAAAGTACCCCACCGTCTGGTAGCCCCAGGAGCCGTAGAAGGGGTGCTCCATGACGGGGAGAAACTCCACGTGGGTGAAGCCGGCCTCGGCCACGTGGTCGGGGAGCGCCTCGGCGAGCTCCCGGTAGGTGAGGTGGCGCCCGCCCTCCCCCCGTCGCCATGAGCCCAGGTGCACCTCGTAGATGCTCATGGGGGCGTCAAGGGCGTTCCGGGCGTGCCGGTCGCGCATCCACTCGCCGTCCTCCCAGGCGTACCCGTCCCGGCCCCAGACGATGGAGGCCGTCCCCGGGGGCGTCTCCCAGTGCATGGCGAAGGGGTCGCCCTTGGCCACGCGGTGGGCGTGTTCGCGGCTCTCGATGAAGTACTTGTAGCGGGCCCCCTTCCCCACCCCTGCGATGAAGCCCTCCCAGATGCCCGAGGAGTCCCACCGGACCTTGAGGTCGTGGGCTCCGGGGGTCCAGCCGTTCCAGTCGCCGACAACGGAGACCCGGGCGGCGTTGGGGGCCCAGACGGCGAAATGGGTCCCGGCGACGCCGTCGACGATCATGGGCTGGGCACCCATCTTTTCATAGAGGGCAAAATGGGTCCCCTCGCGGAAAAGGTAGATGTCGTGCTCGGTCAACGGCCCGACGCCGTACATCATGGTGCCGTGGGGCACATCGCGCTGCTCGGTCATGAGGGGCTCCTGTTCTCCGGCTGCAACCGGCCTTCGATGGCGGAAAGGATGGCGTCCGCGGCGACGGAGGCGCCATTGGGCGGCTCGGGGGAGCGCCCGGGCCTCGGGGCCCCGTCGAGGGCTTCCATGGCCTCCTCCCAGCGGCCGGCGTAGAGGTCCGCCGAGGGGAGGTGCACCGCCGGAAGGTGCTCCCCGAGGTAGCGCACAAGGGGCGGGTACTCGGGGAAAAACCCCCGGTCGCTGTAGACAACCGGTACGCCGTTGGCCACGCAGTCGGCCACGATCCCGTAGCCGGGCTTGGTGATAACGCCGTCCGAGGCGGCAAGGGCCTCCACATAGGTGACGGGGGCGGCGTCGAGCGAGAGGGCGTTTGTGACGGGAAGGGCGAGGGGGCGCCGGAAAAGGAACACCGCCCCCGGAATGCGCCCGATGCGCGCGAGGGCCTCGGGGCCGAGGTCAAGGGCCGTGAACGAGACGAGCCACGCCCTCGCGCCCTCGGGGATGCCGAGGAGCCTGCGGACCTCCTCGCGCCCGCGTGCGGCCCTTCGGGCGATGAGGGGGATGTCGCGCCACGCCGCGCACGGGGGTGCGACCCCGCCGTGCATGGGGAGCCTCAAGTAGAGCGAAAGCCCGCCGTAGCACTCCCGGACGGCCGAAACGAGCGGGCGCCAGCGCGGGTCGTCTCCGGCGTAGGCCTCGTAGATCCAGTCCCAGGTGAAGTTTGAGACCCCGACGGCGGGGATTCCGGCCCGCCTCGCCGCATCCGCCGGAAGGTAGGGGATGTCGCAGACGAGGCCGTCACAGCCCGAAAGACGCGCCGCCTCCTCCGAGACGATCCCGTCTCGCCGCGAAAGGAGCCCGGAGACCGCCTCCCTCGTCGCATCGAGGTCAAAGCGCACGGAGTCGCGCTGCACCATCCCCACATCGAGGCGCGCGCGGCGGAACGCGGCGGCTCTTCCGGCGTTTTCCCGCACGAGGTAGTCAGGGAGGTCCGAGACGATCTCGACCTCGGCCCCCCGGGCAAGGAGCTCGCGGGCGATCTCGAGGGACCGGACGGCGTGTCCGAACCCGTGGGGCGTTATGAAAAGGGCGATCCGCATGAGGTCCTTGTATCACATCGGGGCGCCGCGGGCAAAAGGTGCCGGGGGGCGGCCCCGGACGATTCGCCTTGTCAGGGGCGAAGGGGCGCGGGTATAAGGAAGGGGCGCGGAGGGGGGCCTTCCGCGCGGCGGCGGTGCATCCCTTTCCGGGGGTCCGTTTCATGCCCAAGGTGATCATCCGGCCCGAGGGGGTGGAGGCCGAGGCGAGGACCGGCGAGCTGCTTCTCGATGCCGCTGAGCGGGCGGGGGTGGGCATCGTCAGCGTCTGCGGACGTCAGGGGGTGTGCGGCCGGTGCCGGGTGAAGGTGCTTTCGGGGTCCGTGGTGTTCTCGCCCGAGGATGCGCCCGTCCTTGACCCCGAGGACGTGGACGAGGGGTGGGTGCTCGGCTGCCGGGCGACGGTCGGCTCATCGGATGTGGAGATTCTCGTCCCCGCGGAGGCCCGCGGAGGCGGCGACAAGATCCTCACCACCGACACCCTGGGAGGCGAGGGCGTCGCCCTTTCGCCCCTCGTCCAGAAAATCCGCCTCGATCTCCCCCCTCCCACCATCGCCGACAGCCTCTCGGACCTCGACCGCCTCTTCCGCGACCTGCGAAAGCAGCTCCCCGAAGGGACCACAGACCCCACCGCCGACTTCCCCGCCCTCCAGCACCTCGCCCGGACCCTGCGCGAAAGCGACTGGCGGGTGACCGCGGCCGTCCACACGGAGGGCTGCCACGGACCGCACCTTCGCATCGTCGAGCCCGGCGACCGCACCGCGCGCAACTTCGGCGTGGCCGTGGACGTGGGCACCACCACCATCGTCTGCCAGCTCATGGAGCTCGCGACGGGCCGGGTGCTCGGGACCGAGGCCGCCCACAACCGCCAGGCCCGCTTCGGAGACGACGTCATCTCCCGGATGATCCACGCCTGCACCCGCGGGGGGCTCGAAGAACTGCGCGATGCGGCCGTCGGGACCGTGAACACCCTGGTTGAGGCCCTCGTTTCGGCCGCGGGCATCCACCGGAACGACATCACCTGCTACGTCGTCGCCGGAAACACCACCATGACCCATCTTCTCCTGGGTCTGGAGCCGTGCAGCATCCGCATCGAGCCCTACATCCCCACGGCCAACCGCTTCCCGCCCATCACGGCCTCCGCCGTGGGGCTCATCGGCCACCCCCGGGCCGTCCTTCACTGCGTCCCGTGCGTGAGCTCCTACGTGGGGGGCGACATCACCGCCGGGGTCCTCGCCTGCCGCATGCACGAGGAAACCCCCGTCACCGCCCTCATCGATGTGGGCACCAACGGCGAGATCGTCATCGGAAACTCCGAGTGGCTCGTGTGCTGTTCGGCCTCGGCGGGTCCGGCCTTCGAGGGCGGGGGCATGAAGTGCGGCATGCGGGCCGCCCGGGGGGCCATCCAGAAGGTGGCCCTCGACGGCCCCGCCGTCCGCTACGAGGTCATAGGCGGCGGGGCGGCCCGCGGCATCTGCGGCTCGGGGCTCATCGACGTCATCGCCGAGCTGCTCCTTGCCCGCATCATCGACCAGAGCGGCCGTTTCATCGACCTTTCCCACCCCCGGGTCAGGCGCTCGGACGACGTGACCGAGTTCGTGGTGGTCCCCGAACGGGCGACCGAGACCGGCGAGGCCGTGGTCGTGACCGAGGACGACATCCAAAACCTCATGAAGTCGAAGGGCGCGGTCCTTGCGGCCGTCAAGGTGCTCCTCGAAAACCTCGGCATGGGCTTCGGCGACCTTCAACGCCTGTATGTGGCGGGGGGCTTCGGGGCCTCCCTCGACATCCCCAAGGCGATCCTCATCGGACTCCTCCCCGACATCCCCGTCGAGCGGGTGCGCTTCATCGGGAACAGCTCCCTGGCCGGGGCGCGCCTGTCGCTCCTTTCCCGCGAGGCCTTCCGCAAGACGGCCGAGATCGCCCGCCGCATGACCTACCTTGAGCTCTCGGTACACCCGGGATTCATGAACGAGTTCGTGGCGGCCCTGTTCCTCCCGCACACCCAGATGGAGATGTTCCCGACGGTGCGGGAGCGCCTGAGCCCGAAACGTCACAAGAGGGACTGAGCCGTGCCGCGCGGCAGCTGCCGCCATCACCCCGAGCGGGAGGCCGTGGTGGTCTGCGGCAAGATGGAATACGGCTACTGCGAGGAGTGCCTCTCGGAGTGCCGGGCCTGCACGGACCCCGAGCTCTACTGCCGCCACCGGCCCTCATGCATCATCTGGGAGCACTGCCGGAAGGCCGTGAGAAAACGTAAAAGCGGGTCCGAAGGCTCCTGAAGACCCGCTCCCTCCGTCGCACAGAAAGAAAAACGCCCGGGGGTTCCGGGCGTTCCCTTCCGTCGTTCCTTCCTCCCCTTCCCTACCGCTCCATCTCGATGATCCGCGGCTTCACCTTCTCATAGGAGCGCACCTTGGCCGCAAGGCCCTCGGCAGCGGCCCGCGTGGGGGCGGGCGCCAGCTCGACCACCCACATCTCCCCGAGCTTCGGGTTCACCACGGGTTTCACCTCGGAGACGGGAAGCCCCCGGCGGGCCAGGCGCGCCCTGAGCTTCTCGGCGTTTTCCTTCCCCTTGAAGGTGCCGGCCCGAACGATATAGGCGGGGCCGCGGGGCTTTGGGGCCTCGGCCCTGGGAGCGGGGGCCGGAGCGGGG
>JAOZHV010000049.1 GCA_026014725.1 Candidatus Bathyarchaeota archaeon
AGCTGAAGGTGCAATCACCTACACAAACCAAACCGACATAGAAAACCACCAACTAATAGTGCTAAGCAACCAAATTAAGGAGCTGATACACAATGAAAAAACAGGCTAAATTCCAGTCAAATCTTTTGAATCCCAGCGGGCCCGCCACCCATCGTCTTAGTGCATGATTGTTTTTTAGTATTAGAAGAAGAAATGAGCGCCCCTATTCATCATCTTCTATGGGGGCTTTGTGGCTTTGTCGGTTTTGGTGTCTGCGTTTGGTTTGGGTTGCTGGCTGGTTGTGGAGTAATCCTAAGGCGACTCGGCAAAAAAGCGAGACGAGCGACCGCCCGTTTTCGATTTGGGGACTGCCCTAACTTGGAGAATAACCAAAACCAATGTGGAGAAACGTTTAGCAAGGAGTTGTCATCTTGGTTCAAATCCCAGCTGACCCGCCAACCACCTAACCTAGCCAGAAACAAGATTTTTTAAATATTTTAAAATCAACTGAGGCTGGTTATAAGCAGTCTTGAGTGCCTTCCACGGGTTCTTAATATGATTAATCAGGGATAGCCTCTTGTATTCTGCCAAGGCTTTTGCAGCTATCTCTTTAACTTCTGCTGGCGTGAAATCGTTAGTTGTTATCAGCGGCATGCCTTTGGGTTGCCGAGCCGCAGCGAAGGCGTTCCACGTTAAGTCTTTCTGGATGTAGCCTTTCTCTTTGCATTCTTCATAGAGCCTTGTGCCGTATGACGGCGTAGCCATAAACAAGTGCATACCTACATCATAGTCCCGTTTGAGCCACAGAGCGAAATCAACAGTTCTCTGCATACTCTCTTTTGTCTCGCCTGGGAAGCCGATGATGTAAAAAGCGCCCGTTTTTAACCCAATTTCCTTGCTGTTCTTCGCAAACTCCACCACACGGTTGAGGTCTAGGCTTTTGCAGATGACCTTGTCTAAAACTTGTTGGTCGCCAGATTCAACGCCGATAAATATGCTGTTGGCTCCTGATTTTTTCATTTTTTTAAGCAAATCCATGCTCAAACAGTCTGCCCGCACACCGTTTGGTGTTTCCCAGCCGATTTTGATTTTCCGCTCGATTATTCCATCGCAGATTGCTTCGAACCTTGCAAGGTCAAGTGTTAAGTTGTCATCCTCAAAGAAGATGTTCTTTACTTTAAACTTGTCAACGACGTATTGGATGTGGTTTAGCACGTAATCGGCAGAGTGCGCCCTGAACCGTTTGCCCATGTGCAAGTGAACCGCGCAGAAACAGCAGTTAAAGGGGCACCCACGGCTTGTCACCATCGATATGGCTCGGTTCTGAAAACTGCGGTAACCTATCTTCTTAGGGTTAAGGTACTGCTCCATATCTACCAAGTCATAGGCTGGATAAGGCAACTCGTCCAAGTTCTCAATGAAAGGTCTGGGCTGGTTTACAACGACTTTGCCGTCTTTTCGGTATGCGATTCCTAAAATCTCGCTCAGTTGTTTCTTGCCTTCAAAGGCTTGAGCCACTTCCAGCATAGTGTACTCGCCTTCACCACAAACTACGATGTCGACGGCTTGTGCCTCTTCTAAAAATTCTTTAGGAACCAACGTAACGTGTGGGCCGCCGACTACTGTTAAGATTTTTGAGTCAACTTGCTTGATTAGGCTACTGATTTTGAGTGTGTTTTCGATTTGGCATGTGAAGGGTCCTGCTATGCCAACAACATCTGGTTTTCGTGTTCTTACTTCTTGTTTTATCTGCTCCAAGGGCATGCCAACGCTTATGGTTTCACCGCTTTTTTCGAACGCTGAATCTGTCATGAAAGCATCCAAAATCTCTGCCTTATACCCGCCTTTCTGAAGGACTGCCGCTATATACATTAAACCTAAAGGCAAGTTGCCTGCAGGCGGCTCTGAACCTGCATAAAACGTTTGCGGCGGATTAATGAAAAGTACTTTCATTCGCTGTTACCAGTGACTATTTAGTTGACAAAGTAGAGATATTTAAATCAACTTATAACAATTCAATCCCTCTAAACAGCAATAGGGTAAGCTGATTTTTGTCTAATAGTTAATATTACCCGTATTTTCCCTGAAGCTTAGTTGGCATGTTACTGTTATATTACAACCACATAAGTTTATGAGCGGTTATTCGGCTCTATTATTGTTAACTTTTCCATAGATTAGTAGGAGGTGAACGCTTTGAGTACCCGAACTGAAGAAACTAGAAAGGGCAAAATGACTGTTGCTGAGGCAGGAAGGAAAGGCGGACAAAGAACTGCTGCCACTCATGGGCGAGAGTTCTATGAAGAAATAGGTCGAAAAGGCGGCGAGAAAGTTTCCGCTGAGCGGGGTCCAGAATTCTATAGCGAAATAGGTAGCAAAGGAGGGTCTGAGAGAGCCAAGCAACATGAAGGCACTGCTGAGGCACGAGGAAAAACAAGCCTTGAAGAGGCAGGTCACCGAGGCGGACAGAGAGTCCGCAAGTTAATCCAAGCTGGAAAAGCACATGAAGGAGAATAAAATAAAACTTTTTCGTTTACTCAATTGTTTCTTTTTAAATTCTGTTTTGGAGGTGATGTTTTTTGTCAAGGGACGAACGGAAAGGGAAAATGACTGTTGAGGAAGCTGGCCGAAGAGGTGGTCAACGGACAGCAGAGACTCATGGGGGAGACTTCTATAGTGAAATTGGTCGTAAGGGTGGAAAAATTGGTGGACCGCGAGGTGGACAAAGAGTCCGTAAACTTATTCAAGAAGGGAGAGAACATGAGGAAGAATAATAATTATTCCTCAAGCTGTTCTTAAACAAAGTTGGTAGAATTCTCCTCTTTTGTTTTAATTTTAGCATTTTTTTTACCAAAACAGGGGACATTTTGATGTTGGTGTATCTTTACAGCCACATATGTTTATGAGCTATGCCTCGGGCTAGGAAGTTGGAGAAAAAAGCGACCGTTTAACTTTTGGGAGGTGAACTGTTTGGGCGAAGAGAAAAGGAAAGGCAAGATGACCGTTGCGGAGGCAGGTCGAAGAGGCGGAGAAAAAACCTCTCAAACACACGGACCAGAATTCTACAGCGAAATAGGTAGCAAAGGAGGATCAAAGAGGGCTATGCAACATGAGGGTACAGCAGAAGCTGAGGGAAAAACAAGTTTAGAAGAAGCAGGGCACAAAGGTGGGCAGAGAGTTCGTAAATTAATCCAAGAAGGGAAAGCGCGTGAAGAATAATTTAGCGACTTTTCAAAATTCCTTGCTAGTTTAACTTTTCTCATATTGCTTTTGATTATGGATTAGTAGGAGGTGGAATGCGTATGGCAGAGGAAAGAAAGAAGGGACAGATGAGCGTTGAAGAAGCCGGTCGATTGGGCGGTCAAAAAGGTGGGCGGAAGACCGCTGAGACTCATGGGCGAGAGTTCTATGAAGAAATAGGTCATAAAGGTGGACAAAAAGTTCGCAGGCTTATTCAGGAAGGAAAGGAGCATGAAGAAGAATGAGCGGTTTCTTGAATCATTGGTTTTTTGTCAAGATGTTTTTGGAGGTGGTATGTTTGAGTGAAAAAAAGAAAGGTAAAATGACTGTTGAGGAGGCCGGGCGGCTGGGTGGAGAAAAAACCGCTAAGACCCATGGTGAAGAATTTTACAGCGAAATCGGTCAAAAGGGTGGTCAACGAGTCCGCAAGCTCATACAAGAGGGAAAAGCCCGAGAAGAAGAATAGAATTTACCGTTAGCATTCATCTTGTTTTCATTTATAAAATAGCTTTGTAAAGGGAGGTGAAAAACACGAGTAGTCAATCAACCGCGACAAGGCGTAGAGGAATAGGTCAGGGCAGAGGTACAAGAAGGCAATACACAGATAAAAGCGGGCGATCTGGGCGTGTAAGCCCAGCAATAGTTGAAAAATATCTTAAAGGGATGCATTATCCAGCAGAAAAGAAAAACCTTGTCAATAACGCAAAGACTAAAGATGCACCTGATGACGTAATGAACTTAATCAGTAGGCTACCTGATAAAACATACAACTCACCTATTGATATAACAAAAGAAATAGGAAAAATCGAGTAGCCCAAATAGTTAACTTTATTATGGCTTTCTTGAAAGGAGCATCGCAGACTATTTTTAATGGAGGTGAAGTTGGATTGACAGTTAAAACAACAGGAAAAAGAAAAATGACGAGGCAAGAGGCTGGAAAAAGAGGCGGCAAAAAAGTAGCGAGAGAAAGGGGTTCTGACTTCTACAGGATAATAGGTAGAAAAGGTGGCGAAAAAGTTGCAGAAGAACGCGGCTCTGAGTTTTACAGAGAAATCGGACGAAAAGGTGGAGAAAACCGGGCCAAGAAGACCTGAAGGAAGCGCGAGAAGATATTGTTTTTTCCAAAATGCTTATTCTTTAAGTTAACATATTATATGTTGGGTTATAAAATGGCTGAAAATATTAATGATGAGAGGCTGGTTAAGTTCTTGAAAAACCAGATTGTTGTTGAAAAACAGATTGTTGATTCTCTCGAAAAAGCTCTCGTTGGGATGAAGAATCCTGCTGTCAAAGGGGTTCTGAAGGGGGTATCATTGGATTCTGTTAAGCACGCAGAGTTATACACGTCAGCCGTAACATTGCTAACTGATGTCTCAACAGCGTTGACTCAACAAAACCTTGACCAGCAAAGAGCCGTGGTTGAAAAACACATAGCAATAGAGGCGAACCTCATCAAGAAGTTAGAAGAAATGTTGCCAACCATAGAAAATGAGAAAGTGAAGTTTTTATTGAAAGCTATTTTAAACGATGAGAGAAGGCATCACGAAATGTTAAAGATGGTTCTAGACATAATTGTTCATGGGGAAACTATAACTGAAGCTGACTGGTGGAAACTGCTCTGGGAAAACGTGCCTTTCCATGGTGCACCTGGTGGAGGATAAAAAAAGAATTCGAGTTTAAGAGTTGTTGTTAACCACTTGCTCTGAAGAAGTCCATGTTTCTTCAACTATTTGTTGAAGCTCCTGCAACACAGAAGCCAGCATTTCGCCTCTGCAGGTTAAGCCGTAAGCTTTCGGTGTTCTCCTTATAAAGATAAGTTTTTTGCCCTTCAATCCTCTGAGGTACTTGTAAACTCTTCTCATTGATAGCCCTGTTTCTTTCGAGAGTTTTCCAGCAGAGATACCTTCGTTGGGGATGGCATCGTAGATTTTTCGTTCGGTACCTGTGAATGTTTCTTTGTTTGGGTCACGCTTTGACCTAAAGAAGAAAATGTAATCTCTTTCTTCAGGCGTCTGTATTAATCCGACTGAGCGTAAGCGTTTGAGTATTCTGGATGCTATTTTCGGTGAGATTAACGCCTCTATCTCTTCAAAAGTTTTGGGACCAGACAACAGAGCGCGAAGAAGTGTTTCTTCGTAACATTCAGAGTGAGCTGGCAAAACTTCAGCAAATTCTGGGAAACACCCCAGAAGCTCGGTTAGTCGTCCGCCGAATGTTGTGGCGTAGTATTCATCTCGTGATTCAGTAGCTAGTCCAACCGCCATTAATGGTTGGAGATATTCTTCATTTATGGTTTCTTGGCTGTGTGAGCGTCCTGTTCTTTTTAGTTCTTGTTGGAGTTGACTTACAGAATACCTGCCGTTAACTATGGCGTTTAGGATGTGGAGGCGTGTTTCGTTCTTTAAAACGTTGAATAATTCTTTTATGTAGTTTGGGTTATCCATTGTCTCGCGGAGTTTTCGGAGTTCATTTTTGAGTTTATAGGCTTGGCAGCGTGTTATGCATTGGAGTGGTGATATTGGTGCACAGTTGCGGCATTCTGCATCTAGTGACTTAAGCATTGATGCTAGGTCGCGGTGGTTTTCACCATTGCGGGTTGGTTGGAGGACATTACCCATGTTGGTTTATTTCTCCTTTCGGCGTGTGTCAGACGGGGAAGGAGTGAAGAATGGGTGTAAAACTGCGTTTGCCATTGCGATTGGTGACCCGTCTTGACACGCGTCATAAAATATGACAAGCGTCATATTTAAATAGCTTTCTCCAACAAAATAGGTTATTCGGTGTAAAACTTGATACTGCCGTGCGAAGTGGGAGTAAAGACGGTGCTACCTGCAGTAAAAGCGATAATGGCGCGTTCCATTGTTGAAAAACACGGCTTAAACGAAAAACAAACCGCTGACCTTTTAGGGCTATCACAATCAGCAGTCAGTCGATACGTTGGCAGAGAAAGAGGCAACCACTTAACCATAGAAAACACAGCCGAAGTAGCAGTACTCATAGACCAGATGGTTTCTTCACTCATAAGAGAACCCGATAACAAAGCCAAAATCCTCGCACTCTTCTGCCAAACCTGCACAACCATACGCGAAAAAGGCTTAATGTGCTCCAAATGTCAAGAAGCCATGCCGCAGGAATGGGCAAAGAAATGCCTTTTCTGTCGTTAACCAACAAGCACTTGTGGAACATTCACAACTCCAAAAGCAAACAGAAACAAAAAAGCAACGTTTTACGCAATCCATAGGTTGTTGTTGTAAGAGGAGAGGGGTTTACTCAACAGCTACTACTATAGGAAAAACAAACTCAAAACAACCACATGCCACCACTCTTTACGATATATAAGTCATAAAGTATAAGAACAGGTATGTTTCTTTAATGGAAAGCTGGTAGTGAACAACTTGAACGTTCCCAAAGAAGTAAAAACTTACTGTCCAAAATGTAAAACTCACCAACTTCACAGTGTAACCCTCTACAAAGCCGGCAAACGCCGAGCACTCGCCAAAGGCGAACGCCACCACGAAAGAGAAAAGAAGGGTTACGGCGGACAAAAATACCCCTTACAACATGAATTCGCAAAAACAACCAAAAAACAAACCCTGCGTCTAAAATGCAAAAAATGCAACTACATGCGCCACAAAGACGGCATCCGCCTAAGAAAACTAGTTATACAATAACCATAAAGGAGAAAAGGAAAAAATGTCAGAATGGAACAAACTCATCCCCAAACCAAGAAGCCTCTTCCTGCGCGTAAAATGCCGAAAATGCGGCAACGAACAACTCCTCTTCAGCAACGCAGTCAACAAAATCACCTGCAACGTATGCGGAGAAACACTTGCCACACCTACAGGCGGCAGAGCAAAACTCAACGCTGAAGTCCTCACAGTTCTCGAATAAACAGGTGACCAACCAAAAATGGCTGAGCGTAAGCCCCAATGGCCAGAACCAGGCGACCTAGTCATCGCCACCATAGAAACAGTCACTGACTATGGCGCTTACGCAAAACTTGATGAATACGAGAAACGCGGTTTACTCCACGTATCCGAAATCTCATCCTCATGGATAAGAAACATCCGGGACTTTGTCCGAGAAGGACAAAAGGTAGTCCTGAAAGTTCTGCGTGTTGACCCAGAAAAAGGCCACATCGACTTATCCCTAAGAAGAGTCACAAAAAGAGAAAGAATCGAAAAAATTCTTTCATGGAAAAAAGAAAGAAAAGCCGAAGCCCTAATCCGCGGAGTGGCAGAAAAAGTTGGCTTAACCAGCGAAGAAGTCTACCAAAAAGCTGGCACAATAGTGGAAGAAAAATTCGGATTGTACGAAGGGTTTGAAAAAGCAGCAATCGAAGGTCCAGAAGCCTTAACAGAAATCGGCGTTCCAGAAAACATCGCCAAAGCATTTGCTCAGGTAGCACAGGAACGTATACACGTAAAAATGGTGAAAGTGAAAGGTGTTCTTGAAATCCGTTGCATGAAACCTAACGGTGTAAAACTAATTAAAGATGCTTTCAAAAACGCAAAAAAAGAAAAAATAAAAGACGCCAACATAAAGTTCTACGTTATAGCTGCGCCAAAATATAGTATCGAAGTCTTAGCTGAAAACTATAAACGCGCCGAAGAGGTCATGCAAAAAACCGCAGAGAACGTAATTACAAACATAACAAAAGTGGGCGGACAAGGCACTTTTAGAAGGGAAAAATAGTGGGATGGCAATTACGCAAATGCGTAAACTGCGAAAAATACACCCTAAACAAAACCAGTTGCCCCTACTGCGGTGGACCAGTAAAAATCCCGCACCCCCCCAAGTTCTCCCCAGATGATAAATACCTTAAATACCGAATGGCACAAAAAAGGAGCACAACACAATGAAAGAAACATACATCAAAGAATTCGTTCAAATCCAGCCTAACAACCCTGTCTTAATTGAAGGTCTCCCAGGCTTAGGCTTAGTCGGTAAAATCGCTTTACGTTACTTAATCAAACAATTAAAAGCCAAAAAAATCGCTTATTTATACTCACCACACTTCCCTTACTTCGTTTTAGTTAACAAAAAAGGCAATGCACGGTTGTTGCGAGGAGCATTCTATTATTACAAAAATCCCAAAGGCAACGACGTTCTTCTCTTCACAGGCGATAGCCAATCACAAACAATCGAAGGACAATACGAAATCGCCGACCGCGTGTTAGACTTTGCAGAAAAAAATAATGTGAAAACAATCGCAACCATCGGTGGCTATCGCATGGAACCTAAAGAAAGACCTAAAGTCTACATAGCAGCAACGAGCAAAGAAATCCGAGACAAAGCCATACAAGCAGGAGCAACTCTTAGCGCTTCAGGTAGTCCAATCGTCGGAACCGCAGGGCTGATACTTGGGCTTGCAAAATTCAAAAAAATAGAGGCAATATGCTTGTTAGGTGAAACACGTGGCTATTTGCCTGATCCTCTCGCAGCAAAAAGTGTTTTAGAGGTGTTGAAAGGAGCTTTCAATTTTGACCTAGACCTTGAGGGCTTAGATGAAGAAATAAGCCGAGCTGAAATCATGGCTGCACGTTTACAACAAATTGAAGAAAAACGCGCCATCCAAGCTGAGGAAACACGCAAGCAAGAAGACAAAAAAACCACATATATATCCTAAGAAAAACTTTTCCTAATTATTTCGACAGTTTTCACGCCGGCAGTGCCATCACCAAAAGGCGAAACCGCAGGTAACTCTCCCTCATAATCAACCGCTTCTTTAAGGGCTAACATAATCTTGTTCTCCTCAGTTCCAACTACCTTGGCAAATCCCGCTTCCACCGCTTCTTGCCGTTCAGTTGACAAGCGAATCACAAGCACACGTTTTCGTATGACTGGCGCAGTTGCTTCTTCTTGGATTCCACCCGAATCAGTGATTATTAAGCTACATTTTTTCATGAGCATCAGAAAATCCAAGTAACCTAAAGGTGGCAGAATCAGCAAATTCTTCAGCTTCTCTATCTTCGTTAGTATGTCGTTTTCCTGTAACCTTTTTCTAGTTCGGGGATGCATTGGATAAACAATCGGAATAGGCGATTTCGAGAGAACCCCCACAAAAGCCTTGAGAACCTCAATGTTGTCCACGTTTTCTGCTCTATGAGCCGTTGCCAATGCGAAAGTTTCAAACGGTATCTTTTCCATTATGGCTGATTTCTTTTCTGCAATCGGCAGATGCTCGTTTACAGCATCGATAGCTGTGTTGCCTGTGAGGAAGATTTTGCCCCAAACATTCTCTCTTAAAAGATTAGCTTTCGCTCGCTCTGTTGGTGCAAACAAGTACTCAGAAATGTGGTCAGTTAAGCGTCGATTGTGCTCTTCAGGCATTCGAAGATCAAAACTTCTAAGCCCCGCCTCCACGTGGCCAATTGGAATAACTCGCTTATTTGCCGCTAATGCTACTGAGAGGACGCTGTTGGTGTCGCCTTCAACGAGAACGATGGAGGGCTCAACCTTTTCCAGCAATTGGTCCATCTTCATCATTATTTCTGCTGTTTGCGCCCCAGGGGATGATGCTTCAATTTTTAGAGCATAATCTGGTGCTTGTAGATCAAGATTTTCGATGAATTGCTGGGACATATTGTAGTCGTAGTGTTGCCCGCAGTGAACAAATAGAAAAGGAATTTTGGCTTTTTGGAGGGCTCGAATTATCGGAGCCATCTTGATTATTTCAGGTCTAGTTCCTGCAATCACTGCAACATGTTTCATGATTTTCCTCTTTTAGGTTTTCTTTAGGCTGCCTTCTCTTGGCTCGTAAATTGTGCCTTCACGGAGCAGTTGGCTTATCATGCGTTCTACTTCGCCTCTTGGAATCTTGTGCTTGGTTTCCAACTCGTTCACCAGCAGGTCTTTTTCTACCATGCCTGTTACTTTCTCCATACTCATGAGCGTTGACAACACAACATGTAACCTGTCACGGATGCTTTTGGGTCTGCCAGTCATAATCAAATCAATATCAACTTTGTAGGATGACATGTCAATGCCGACTTCTTCAAGCGACCTCTTCATTATCGCTATAGCCGCTTCTGCATCTTCAGCAGTCACTTCGTTTCGCAAGGCAACGCGTGCTCGAGCTTCAGCAATACGAACAAGTGATTCTAGCTGGCGAGCAGTAATTGCCACTGGCGAGCCTTCACTTTCACTTGCCGAACGCATGGCTAAATAGAAGTCACTGAGCCGTTTCAGTGCTTCTTCACCGAGTTCAGGTTTGACTCCCTTGGCGTAGCTGATATATTTGCGCAATAGTTCTGCATCAACTTGCGCTTCGACAGGGCTCATTCCTCTTCGGTGAATTTCTAGGATGTGCCGCGACATTTTTCCATCTGCCTCCTTGTTTGGGGCATCACGAAGCACAAAAATCAAGTCAAAACGTGATAAGATGGTGACTGGCAGTGAGATGTTTTCTGCTACGGTTCGGTTGGGTTCATATCTGCCTAGTGATGGGTTGGCGGCTGCAAGAACCGCGGTTCTAGCGTTTAACGTGGCGACTATGCCTCCTTTCGCGACTGAGACGGTATGTTGCTCCATGGCCTCGTGAATGGCAACGCGGTCTTCAGGTCGCATTTTGTCCATTTCGTCGATGCATGCGATGCCTTTGTCTGCGAGGACTAGTGCTCCTGCTTCAAGACTCATGCTTCCGCCTTTTTCTCGGACTACCGCTGCGGTTAATCCTGCCGCGGTGGTGCCTCTGCCTGAAGTGTAGAGCCCTCTTGGTGCTATTCTTGAAACGTACTGGAGCATTTGGGATTTGGCTGTGCCTGGGTCACCGATGAGAAGCGCGTTCATTTCACCTCTTACCGTTACGTCTGGGAGGCTTTTTGAAACTCCGCCGAAGAGCAGGTACATGATGGCTTCTTTGATGTGTTCATAACCGAAGATTGAGGGCGCAATTGAACTCATGATTTTGCGGTGCACCCACGGGTCTTTTGAGAGTTTGATTATTTTTTCTTCTTCCTCAGGTGTGGGCGGTGATGTTTCGGGCTCTTTGCCAAGCACTTCTATCGAGTTGGCGTCTAGTTGGAGAATGAATGTACGTAGTTTTCCCATGCCCATTAGCGATGGAGCAAAAGCTCGCACGATACCGACTATTGAAACATGGTCTCCTGGTCTTGCCACGTCAACTATTTCGTCGCCGACTAGCTTGACCGCTAAAACTCTCGGCAGTTGCCCTGGGGGAAGGTCTTCGGGTTTTTCTTGTAGTCTTAGGTCTTGTGAGTCTATGAAGCTTGATTCTTCTTGAACAAATTCGAAGGGTCCATCTCTTCCACAGTCGGGAGCCATGCAGACTGCTGGTGCTTTGAGGAACTGTCCTGTTTGTTCAACTTGGTTTATGGTGCCGCAGCGTTTGCATTTGAAGGCTGCGACTTGAACCATGGGTCGCACAGGTGTTGCTCGGACGACTATGCCTTCGACCATTACTAGTTTGCTCATTTGTCTTGAGCCGAGTCTGCGGAGCTGTTCTTTTCCTAGGAGCTTTACGATTCTGACGATGATTTTTTCGATTTTTTCAGCGTATTCCGCGTCCTCGATTCTGAGTTGTTCGTATGCGCCTTTGCCTGCGTGTTGGAGGTATTCTTCGGGTTTGTTTAGGAGTTGCTCGGCTAGTGCTTGGTCAAATCCGTAGAGTTCTTCGAAATCAATTGTGAGTGAGCCTTTACCTGTGATTGCTAACTGTGCTATACGTTGTCGATACTTTTCTTTTTTGAAGAATTCTTGGAAGCGTTGTTGGGGGTCGATGGCTTCTAGTGTCATGTTACTTTTCAGCTCCGTTTTCTAAGATTTTAGTTTTCCACTCGGAGATTATTCTGACTAGTTGTTCGTAGATGATTTTTTCTTCGCTTGAGAATTTTTTGAGGACTTGTTCGCTTTGTGCTGGAGCGGCAGATAAGGCAACGATTTTCTTTAGCCTTGAATTGACAACGTCACGTGCCAGTTGTCTTGCTCGGTCGTATTCTTGGTATTTCTCTGATTGTTTTGATGCTTGTTCTTTCAACTCAGAGATGAATCTGCGAAGTTTGGGGTAGAAGTTGGGTGGGAGTTCAGAGATTTGACTTGGGATTTGTACGCCTTCTTTCCATTGGACTTTGAATAGTTTGGTAGCGTCAAGGATTTCGTCTTCTCTGAAATGGGCTATTCCTGCGTTGGCGAGTTCTTTAGCTACCCAGAAGTAAGTTTCGTATTCGTTGCCTTCGTCGAATGGACCAACGTTTAAGCCTGCGAGTTTGATTTCTGGGCAGTTGCGGTTTGCAACGATTTTTACCATTGAGTTTTCATAGCAAAAGTCTAGTGTGCAAATTTTGGCTGCCAACGCTTCGTCCCTCTTCCCCTTAATGCTTGTGGGGTTCAACAGATATAGCGATAATGGTTTTAAGCGTTTTGCACTGACTGCTTGATGCCGTGGAAAGGAAATTTAGGTCTTTTTTTGGCTGTTTTAGCCTTTTTTATGTGTATACGGTAACTGTTTTTCCCAACGCTGATTTGTGGGTTTTTTCTGCTTTTGGCTGATTTTTTAAAATTAGTTGATGATGGGGTGGTTTCCCTTACTCTTCTTCAAGCGGGATTGGAGGTCAACTTCCTTTTGGCTTTTGCACCTGCTACAGGTTGGAGGTTGGTTGAGGCTGATTCTACAAGCATAACAAAAACCAACATTCGTCAACTCGGTCGTGTGATTTTTTTCTATAGCCCCCCTTATTTAACTCTCAACACCTGCCTAGTTTTCAAGGGCAGAATTGAGCGAGTGTTGTTCTCACTCTTTAATTCTTCACAGCAGAGCCCTCAACCCATTATGCTGCTTGCGCTTAAAAACCTCTCTCAATCATATCTGGTGAAGGGATTATGGCCATAGTCCTAGTGTTTTTATGGCGTTTGCCACTCTGCCCACGCCCAACATCAAGGCGCCTGTTCGCATGTCGCTCTCTTCCCGTGCAACAATCGCTTCCACATCGTTGAAGGCTTTCGTCATTTTCTCCTCCAGCCTCCGATTCACTTTTTCAAGTGTCCACTGCTCACGCGTCAAATTCTGCACCCACTCAAAATAGCTTACTGTGACGCCGCCGCTGTTTGCTAGAATGTCAGGGATGAGACAGATGCCTTTTTCGTAGAGCGCCTTGTCAGCTTCAGGGGTTGTCGGTCCATTAGCAGCTTCAGCCACCATTTTGGCTTTGATTTTGTCAACGTTCTTGCTGGTGATTTGGTTCTCAATCGCCGCTGGAATAAGCACGTCGCATTCAAGCTCAAGCAGTTCTTCATTGGTTATGTCCTTGCATCCCTCAAAATTCTGCACGCTGCCTGTTTTTTCTTTATGCGCCAAAACTGCTGCAGGGTTTAAGCCTTCTTCGTAGAATATGCCGCCGCTAGAATCGCTAACAGCTACGACTTTGCATCCGATTTCCCTCGCCGCCGTTGCCGCGTGGTAGCCTACGTTGCCAAAACCCTGAATGGCTACTGAGGCGCCGCCGAGTTTTAAGCCGTTGTTCTCTGCTGCCTGTTTGACGCAGTGGATGACTCCTCGTCCCGTGGCTTCGGTTCTACCCCATGAACCGCCGATTTCTACGGGTTTGCCTGTGACGCTTTCAGGTATGATGTAGCCTTTTAGTTGGCTGTAGGTGTCCATTATCCAAGCCATTGTCTGCGCGTCAGTGTACATGTCGGGTGCTGGGATGTCGCGGTGTGGACCAAGATAATCGCCAATTAGGCTCACGTATCTTCGTGTTAAGCGTTCCAGTTCGTGTTTGCTTAGTTTTTTGCTGTCTACGCAAACACCGCCTTTGGCTCCGCCGAAAGGTATGTCGGCTATGGCACATTTCCAAGTCATCAGCATAGCCAGCGCCTTCACCTCATCCAGAGTGATGTCTGGGTAATATCGGATTCCGCCTTTGAATGGTCCACGTGCATCCCAGTGCTGAACACGGATGCCGTTAAAGACGCCGATTGAGCCGTCATCCATGCGGATGTCCATGCTCACGGTTATGGAGCGTTTGGGGTGGCTGAGCATTTTTTGGAGGCTTGAATCTAATCCGAGTTTTTCGGATGCCAGTTTTAGCTGGGATAAAGCGGTAGTTAATGTTGTTTGTTCTTCCGACATGAAAACGCCTTCTCTATTAAATTGTAATTGGGAATGGTTAGATAAGAATTGCCGTTTTATTTTTTCATGTGTTTGGTTGATGCTTTCGTATACAAAAATACCTATTGGTCTCAGCTGTGAGCATCTCTCTTATTTAAAAAAGATAGTTTTCAGAATTAAAGATTTGTATCGAATGATAAATTATGACCTTTGTTTTATAAAATAAAAAATAAAAG
The DNA here is from genome assembly GCA_026014725.1 of Candidatus Bathyarchaeota archaeon. Classification (NCBI taxonomy): domain Archaea; kingdom Thermoproteati; phylum Candidatus Bathyarchaeota; species Candidatus Bathyarchaeota archaeon. Next base: position 14,521 of record JAOZHV010000049.1, read on the forward strand.
AAGTGGTTTAGTAGTCAAGGATTTTTTTGACTACGTCGTTTTCTACTTCATGTGCCAATGGAATGCCTGTGACTTGTGTGGCTATTGTGCTCAGGCTCATGAGGTCGCCTCTGTTGAGCAAGCTAAGTTTCCATTTGCGGTTGCCTGCCATGAGTTGCTTGAGGCCAACGCCGACTCTGTCGGTTAGGTAAGTGTAGACGCCTATGCTTTCCAGCGGGATTTCGCCGAAGCGTTTTCCGTATTTTGCTTTGAGTTCTGGGATAGCTATGAAGAATTTGTCTGGTGTTGCGCCGAACTTTTCCACGAAATTCTTTGGCAGTTTGCCTTCTGCTGCGAGTTGTTTGAAGTAGCTTGCTTTCATGGCTGCAGTGATTGGTGAGCGTCCCATCAGGACTGCTTTGACTAGTGGTCCTTGCCCGAAGTTGCTGAGGGCGATTGTTTTGAATATGCTAGTTTCTTCGATGAAGCCGCCTGCCATCACAAGGTCAGGAACGTATTTGCCTTTCTTTTTGAGTATCTGTGCGCACTGTAGCACTAGCGCTTGCAGGTACAGTGTTGGGATGCTCATTTCATCCATCATGGGCACTGGGCTCATGCCTGTTCCGCCGCCTGCGCCGTCAAAACTGAGTGCATCGATTTTTGCTTCGGAAGCCCATTTCATAGTGTATGCAACCGCGCTGGGTCGGTAAGCACCTGTTTTGAGGAAAACTTTCTTGGCGCCTTGTTTGCGGAGCCACTCGATGTCTTCTAGGAAACTTTTCTCTTTGGGTATTCCGACTCTGCTGTGGCGCTCGAAAGTGTTGAATACGCCGTCTTTGAATGCTTGCTGTACCACTGGGTCTTCAGGGTCTGGGATGACAACGTAACCGCGTTTCTTGAGCAGAAGGGCTTTTTCTAGACTCTTTAAGCGTACTTCGCCGCCGATGGCTTTGGCACCTTGACCCCATTTGCGTTCAATAATGTTAACTTCCAGCTTCGATAGAGCGTATACATCTATGCCTAGTCTTTGGTCTTCGACGTTTGTCTGAATGATTACGTCTCCGTATTTTCCATCCCAAAACTTCCTAAATGAATCAACTCTGCGTTTTAGCTCTGGTGAATGGGTTATCTTTCCGTTAGCTAGTGATGCTTCAACGTCCATGCCTGCAATGTTTTCTCCGATGGTTACTGATACGCCTGAGAGAGCTGCGCCGATGGCTAGGGCATCCCAGTTTGCGCGTGCTACTTCTGTGGAGCCGAAAGCGCCTGTTAGAATTGGGAGTTTGAGTGGCATTCCACCGACGACTGTTTCCGTGTTGACATTTGGGAATATGGCTGCTTCTGATGTTTCCGGTATGCCTTGCGCTTCGAAGAGTCCTGCTTGGATGCTAAAATGCGACCAGTCTAACCCAAAGTTCTTTAGTGCACCAGCTGTGCTGGTTCCGAATTGGGCTGGTTCAGGATAGAGTGCTTCTCTTCCCCTGAAAGCTGATAGGCTGATTTCACAGAGCACTGGGCAGTCCCGAATGCATATGGGGCACATGCCGCTGATTGTGCTTGTGTCTTTCACACGTGTGTTTGTTCCAACTGTTGATTTACCGTTTAAATATGAACTGTTTTTATGTACTCTTTCGCTCATTTGTTCAATTCCCCAAGTTTCGTTGCGATGTTTTGATGAGCATGAACACTCGTATAATATATAATGTTATTCAATAGCTTCTATATGCAAATAAACGACAGCTAGGGAAAATAAATGAAACACACGTTCAACAATATATGGTGACAAAAGAACAAAATTAACTTACAAACGGTTGGATATTTGTCTAAAATTTTTCAAGATATTCTTCAAAATTTTTCCTGTCACGCAGACACTGGGGGCAAACGCAACTGAACGGTAGATCCTTGGTAGTGCATATGTCTTTGTAATTGCACTCTTTACAGGGGAAGTCTCTGCCGCATCGCGTGCAACTCTGCAGGAACACTACTTCTGTGCCCAATATGCTTTCTATGGTACCCAGTAACTTTTCGATGTTATTGTAGCTTTTGATGGAGAAGATGCCTTCGTTGCGGTCATATTCCAACCCTAGGCGAAGCAGAGTGAGGAATTTTTCCTTATCAACACGAGGAAGCTTAAACGCCTTACTATTCAAAACCACCATGCCTACTCAGAACCTGTTCATTTTTGTTAGGAAATCAACTTCTTCAGGCGTAAACTTGAACCAATCAGCAAGTGGACTTTTTCGTTTTTTCTGCAAAATTGCTTTTACGAAAGGAACAAAATCATGCTTGGCAGTCTCGATTGAAACGTGGCATTGAGCGCCAATCTTTGCACAGATGTTGTCTAGTGTGGTTCGCTTGCCCTTAGTCCAAAATAATGTGATGATTCTTATTGGGGGCGAAATGAAAGTGAAGGGCTTATACGACTCAGGATTTACCGCGGCAGCCTGCGCTAAAGAGTTATAAAAGTATTTCAGCAGATGCCAATTTTCGGTTCCAATTCTGCCCCTGAAAACGTCAGCTTGAGACACAAAATCGTAAGCGGTAGCCAACTCCACGGGGTTGGTGTACCGTTTTGGCAAGTTATCGCCAACTGATAACAGAAAATCGTCATAATCAACGCTTGAGTAACTTAGCAGTCTTGAGGCTTCAGCGATTGATGGCGCAGTGAAAAAGCCGTGCAGTGTTTCATCCATGCTTATGTCCTTATTTCGAGAACTCAACATCACAGTGTCTTGCAGGGTCAATACATGGTTTTCTTCGCTGAGACTTTGCAGGTCATTTATGGCTGAGCGCACGTCGCCTTTGCTGTTTTGTGCTATGCGCTCAAGGGCTTCGAACTCTGCTTTAACGTGCTCAAGCAAACAAATTTTCTGCAAAAGAGTAATTATCAGTGGGATTCTCACTTGGTGGAACCGCACAAGCAAGCACACTTTCTTTAGCGGGCGAAGTTTGTCGATGTCAGGGTCGTTAGCCGCCATGATTACTGGCACAAGCGATTGCTCAATAATCTTTAGGATGGCGTTAACGCCGCCTCGGTCTTCGTTGCCTGCGATGCCATCAACCTCATCTAGGAAAAGCACGTTTCCGCCAGTCTTTGTTGAGCCAGAAAAGTTGTCTAAGGCAACGTATGACGTGGCAGGCTTCGCCACAGCGTTCACAGCTTTTTCCGAGCGGGTGTCACTTGCGTTCATCTCAATTACTGTAAACCCAAACTCGTTGGCGGTAGCATTAACCAGCGCTGTTTTGCCCACGCCAGGCGGACCATAAAGCAACACAGCTTTCTTGGTGTGCCTCTTATTTTTCAGCCATTCAACAAAGAGTGATTTAGCTTCTTCGTTCCCAACCACGTCTTCTATTTTTTTTGGGCGGTACTTTTCAACCCACAGTAGGTCATTTCGCAGCATAACTTTCCTCTATGCCTTTCCCAAACTTGGCAAACTGAGCCAAAAGCGCGCTTAACTGGATGTCGCTGTTTGCGCCCTGTGTTAAACGGTAATCATACTCGCCAATGATGCCTGACAAGTCAGCCTTCTGTTCTGGGGTGAGGTCGGACATTTTAAAGATTTCCCGTTGAACTTGGCGCACGATTTCTGAGCCTGAGAAGCCATAGGAGCCCATGATGTCATACATTGTTTTTCTTGCTTCCATAAAATCGCCATACAGCGCCTTGCGAATCATCTTTTGAACTTGCACGGGACTTGCTTCGCCGATAACTAAAGAAACAGTTTTCTCGTCCACGACGCCTTCCTTGTAGGCTGAGGCTGTTTGTAACGCGTTGATGGCATGTCTCAAATCGCCTTCCGAATAATCCACAATCCGTTCTGCGGCTTCAGGAAGCAGATTCACGTTTTCTTTTTTGGCGATTGCTTGCAGGTGGTCTTTCATGGCTTGCCTATCTAGGCGTGAAAAACGGAAAATTGCGCATCGGCTCTGGATGGGTTCAATTATTTTGCTGGATTGATTGCAGATAAGTATGAATCTTGACGTGCGGGAGCCAACTTCCATGATGCGCCTGAGTGCCGTTTGGGCGGGACCAGTCATCTGGTCAGACTCGTCAAGGATGATTAGTGCGAATGGTATGTTGCCGAAGCCTGAGCGGCTGTAACGGGAGAAGTCTTTGATGCGGTCACGGACTGTGTCGATGCCTCTTTCGTCGGAAGCGTTTAGCTCAAGCGTGAAGCTTTTCCAGTTTGCGCCGTACAGTTCATGAGCGATGCATAAGGCGACGGTGGTTTTTCCTGTGCCGGGGATGCCTGCCAGCAACAGATGCGGCATGGTTTTTGGGTTTCGCATGAACGCTTTAAGGCTATCTACTATCTCTTTTAAGTCTACGACTTCATCGAGTGTTTTTGGGCGGTACTTCTCCACCCACATAAGTCCTTCTTCATTAGCTGCCATTAAGGTAAACCTTCAACAATTATTATTACAATAGGTGCTTTTACTTTACTAATTTATCTTTCCCTGACAAGAAAAAATAGTTTGGCAAGGTATCAGCCGATTTTGCTTCCTTCAGCAATGTCCTTTTCTGGCTGCAAAACTGTAACGTTTCCTGCTTCGTCTTCAGCGGCTAATATCATGCACTGCGACTCCAGACCCGCCAACATGCGCCTCTGCAGATTCAACAAAAAGACGCATTTTTTACCCACCAACTCCTCAGGCGTATAATACTTGAGAAGCCCCGCCACCGCTTGCCTCTTCTCACTGCCAAAGTCAACTATTAATTTAATCAGCTTCTTAGATTCAGGGACTTGCGTAGCTTCAATTATTTTTCCTACTCGAAAATCAAACTTTTGGAAATCAGCAAACGATACTTCTTCAGCCAATGTTTAACCCTCAAGCGGATAGTTACTGAGCTTTTAGATATTTACTTTGCTTTCACTGGCAAGCTGTATGCGTTGTTGAGTCGCTAACTTGTGAGCTTGAATTAGCGGCTCTGGGATTCGGTTTTTTGCGCAGTGCTTTACGATTCGAACTGAGGTCTCTAAGGATACCATGTGACCGACGCTAACGTAGACGGGTTTGGCACCCTGCTTGGTTGTTACTGCTTCGCCGATGACTTCGCTATTGTCAACCAAAAAAGTTCTCCCGCCCTTCTCAACTGGCGTGCCAATCAATCTGCTCTTTGCCGCACCCACAGTCGGTTTGCCTATTACAAGCCCAAGGTGACTGGCGAACCCGCACCTATACGGATGCGCTAAGCCTTGCGCGTCAACTAAGAAAACGTCAGGCTGAATCTTTAGCCGCTGGATGGCTGACACTGCAGAAGGGATTTCTCTAAAAGACAGCAAAGTTGGAACGTAGGGCATTTTCACTTGGCGCACCGCAACTTGGGCTTCCAAAAGCTGCAACGACTCATAATCTAAAACCACTACTGCTCCAATGCCCGCATTGTCCACGTATGAAACGTCAACGCCGCCGACGGTCTCCAACTTTTCTGGTAGTCTGTCTTCACGGATAATCTTCTTTGATAAGCAAACTTGGATTTCGTGAGCTTTTTTTACTGAAAAATTCGTCAGTTTGGGCAATTCAAGTGCTTAACTCTTTTTTTGCTTCTTACGCTTAGTCGTGCGTTTGGCTGATTCAACTCTTTTTAGTTGATCCTCAAGTGACTTTCTGCGTACTTCAAGCGTTATGTCACCGCGGGTATTCTCTATTATTCTTCGGGCAATGTCTGATTTATGCCTGAGTCCCGGCACAAGCATGTAAGCCTCATCCAAAGCCAACAACTGCATGAAAACTTGATCCATAATTTTAAGGCACTCTTCGCCTGCTTCCACCTTGCCTTCACGCAAATTATCCAATGCTAAGCGTCGGTATTCGCCGATTACATCCGCTAATCCCAAAACGTAATCGACAGATGGTACATGTATCTCTGAAGGCGTCACAAAACGGCCTTCCTTGACAAGCATCAGAAAAATGTTAGCCTCCGAATACTCTTGTAGGGCAGCGCTAAACATGCCTCCGTAAATAATCTCAGGACACTCATCAGCTAATTTTTGGAGGTTTGAGATCATTTCTTTAGCGCTCGCAATCATTTCTTGTGCGTCTTTGATTCTTTTTTGATGAATAAGCAAAATCGCCTGCTTTGAAAGGCTCGTGGCTTTCCGCATGCTTTCATGCGTTTCGTCACGAACCTTGTTTTTCTCCACCAGTTCCTGTTTTACTTCTTGAATAACTTTTTCTAAAGCTGCCAAAACAACACCACAAAGTAAGGTAATTGAGCTGTTATTTATTTCAATTTCTTAAATGCGCTCTGTTCTTTAGCGTTTTTCTGAGTTGCCCCACTTTTCAACCAGTAGTTTCCTGTCGCCTAATTCGAAGCTTACCTTGACGAAAATTGTGTCTGAGCCTTTAAAGGGAAACATGCTGTCTTCTGCCAAGTCTTTTGGCAAATAGACAAGGTACTTGCCGTCTTTTCTTCGAAAGAGGCGTCCTTTTCCTTCGCTTACCATGGTAGCAACCGCTCATTGAAAGGGACTAGATTGTATATAAGTTTTATCTGAACTTTTCAAACGATACTCACATAGCACTAACTTGTATCGGCTTCTTTAACCTGCTCAGCAATACAACACGGCTCTCTGGCGCTTCATCAATAACACTGTACCCAGTTTTCTTTGATAGCTGTTCGGCGAAAGCCCTGACTTCCTTGTGCATGGGCATGCTGTCAAACACTAACCGCAGATTGCTAAAGCCAATATGCATGTAAGCTTTTGCTTCGATGTATGTTGGATTAGCCTTTTCAACAAGTTTAGCGTACTCATCAACCAAGTCCATATTGTGCTCTTTCACCAACGTCATGCGGGTCACGGTGGGGCAACGGAAACTCTGCAACAAACCAAGTGTCTCATTCAGCTTAGCCCAAGCATTTGGGAATTGCGGTCTGCAAACGCGCTTGTACACTTGCTCGTTTGGAGCGCAGACGGAAATGTAGAGTTGCGTGGGCTCTTGGCTTAGCTTTGAAAGTTTACTGGGCAGGGTACCGTTTGAAACCAGAAAAGTTGTCAACCCTTTTTGGTGGAATGCGCGGATAAGTTCACCCAACGGTTCATAGAGCGTAGGTTCACCTGTCAAACTAATCGCAACTTGATTGGGTCGGTGGGCTTCTTGAAACTTGCGCCAATCCGTCTTCTCATTGCCCTTATAACCGCTAATAATTTTCTCCTGTGCCCTAAAGCAGCCCTCAACAATCTCCTCAGGAGTATCCTTGTTAGGGTTCTTCATCTCGTCCCATGTAACGCCTAAGTCCCCGCTCTGTGCCCTCCAGCAAAACAGGCACTGCTGCGTGCAGTAATAGAGCGAAGGTGTCATCTGGATGCAACGGTGTGATTGGATGCCGTAAAACTTCTGTTTATAACATGGTCTATTGTTAACGATGGATTCGTAGAGCCACTTGCACCGCTTAACCGCTGAATGCTTACCAACCAAATGGTATTTTTGCTTTTTTAATGCGCATGAAAGCGAAGAGAAAGGGGTGTTTTCCACAGGTTCCACCGAAATTCTAGTAGACCAAAGAAAAACAGACATTTAAAAATCGCTATGGAAATAACCCATTTTGCGCTTTAGAAATGGCGACTTGTTTTCGGGTTCAAGTATGTATAAACGATTAAATGGTAAGGTTTAAAATCCTCTCTTAGTTTATCATGAGCATTACAAGAAGATGGCTATCTATTTAGGAGAGCAAAGTGGTTTGAATAACAAAATTGTTGCCGTTACCCTCATGCTTTTAATAGCGCTCGGCGCTGTGTTCTTGCCTCTTCAGGTCCTCGCACAGAGCTCAACCATGAGCGTATACATATATGAACTCAAGCCAGACGACGCAAGCGGAGTAGTAGGCAGTAGCGGTAGCATTCAAGGAAGCATATACACCAGCAACGGCGCCTACCAACTTTTATTCGGTAAAACTGTTATCGTAAGCGGCGCGGCTGAAGGATATTACGTCAATACAAGCTTCACCGTGCCAGAAGTTCCAAGCGGTACCTACGCGTTAACTCTAAGAGATGTTGCAATAAACGTTAACTACACCAAACAGTTCACGGTAAAAACAAGCTACGCCATAAACGCTGTTCCATCAACATTGCAGGAAGGAGGCAGCCTCAAATTAAACGTCAGTGTTTTAGGAGGTCAACCAAGCACTCAATATGGTGCTACTATCACAGTTAAACTTCCCAGTTCACTGGGCACCACATATACTCAGACGGTTTCCTTGGGAACCGCAAACATCAAAGGAACTGCGAATGCTCAAGTTAACTATCCTGATAATAGTTTTTCGCCTGATGGCTCCCTCACTGACTATGCAGGAACCTACAACATCTACTTTAACCAATCAGACTCCAGTGCGCTGGCTGAAAACACGTTCACGGTTAACTTTCTTGATTTAACCTCATATCACAGAGGCCAAACCGTAAACATAAAGGCAACAGGGTACCAGCCTAATCAAGCCGCAACGCTAACCGTAACCAACACCAAGACAGGTTCAACTCTTGCCACCGAGTCTGTCACCGCTTCGGCAAGCGGAGTAATCAGCACCTCATGGGTAGTTCCAGCCCAAGCAAGTATTGGCGAATACACCCTAAAAATAGTGGCGGAAGGCACCCAAAAGTCAATACAGGACTCACAAACTTTCACGGTTCCAGGGTACGCCGTCAAGGTTCAGACCACAAGTTTATCGGGGAACCCTACACCTGACATCGAGGTCAAAGCACTAGACTACTCAAGCCAGAACACGTACAATGCAACTACCAATGCGGAGGGCACAGCAAGCTTTCAACTTGAGAAAGGTCCTCACCTTTTGACTGCCTTTTGGAACGGCGTTAACGTTGGAGAAACAAACGTAACCGTCACTGGCGAAGGCACCTTCAATTTACGGTGCCAATTAACCGACCTTAAAATTACAGTTAAAAACACGCAGGGTATTGCAATGCCCTTTGTCGACTTAAATATAAAATACAATTATCAAACAACAACTATCGGATCAAAAACAGGCAATGCCACCGGACAAACAGGTCCCTCAGGCAGTTACTACTTAAAGTCAACGTTAGCAGGAGCAACATACACGGTGGAAGCTTCGCTCTATGGGCAAGTTTTCAATCCAAACAACAACACCTTCGCAAATCTTCCAACTCAGGCAACGGCAGAAATCATAATTACCTGTCCAGATGAAAACGTAACACTCAACGTAATCGGCTACAGCGGAGAAGCAATTCCTCAGGCACGTATAGAACTTGTTGAATTAACAAACGGGTTATTCTACGCCGCAACAACAGACAACTCTGGCACAGTCAGCACGCAGGTCACTTTCGGCATGTATCGCGCTCGCATCTACAAAAACAACATCTTAATCAACGAAACAACCATACAAGCCTTCAGCACAGCCCAAAAACAAATACATTGCACCCTCTACGGCATCGAAGTTTCAGTCTCAGTTGTTGACTTCTTTGGTGGAGCCATATCAAATGCCAATGTTACATTAAACGGTCCAGAAAACGAAAGGTTCTCGGATATGACCAAGAGTAATGGCGTGGCAACATTTAGCAACATAATAGGCGGAGACATGCAGATAATAGCTTGTGCTCTTGGAAGCCAAGATTACCAAGCCATAACGTTAACTATTGATAAGCCAACTACCGTGCAACTGAAAATAGACAAATTCGTTGCTTTCGGCTCATGGTTAATACCCGTAAGTTCCCTGTTCACAGTAATAATCATACTAATCGGTATAATATTGCTAGCTTTAGTGGAGATATACAGACGAAGAAAAACCAAGCCTTCCAGCAGCGAAACCCCCGCCTAAATTTGCCCCCTTTACTAGAAAAAAGTTTATATGGCAACTAAAGGTCATAAACAAAAGACGAGGAAACAACAACCCATAGATTTTGATTATGGCATTGAGGTGTACCTATTGGCTCAATCAAAAGCTTGTTCCCCAAAATGTCCATCTTTTAAATGCGCTAAAAACTCAGCATTCTACCGAAGAGATAGCATTTGGTGCAATTGGACAGAAGACGTGTGCAACGTCGCAAACTGCACCTATTCAATGTGCATGAAAAGACGCTTATTGCCCGGCGGAATCTGCGGCGAAACTGTGAAACGGAAAACTGTTGAAAAAGACATAGAAGATGACTTCTTAGGTGAATCAGTGAAGCTTAAAGGAAAGGCACTGCGGAAACTCGGCGACAAAGAATTTTACTAAACTTAAGTGAACAAAAATTCCCGTGTACTATACACGGTTTCCTATTTCTTATTTCGATTGAACTCTCTTGACAACTGGCGGTTTAACTTTCTTTAAAATCCTATAACCGCAAATGATGCATTTGGTTTCTCCGCCACGTAGTTCCAGCTCTTCAGATGGCACTCTTGAGCCACAACGCATGCATTCATAAACAATTCCTGTTCTTTCCAACGAAACGCCTCTTCCTACAAAGAAAAGCATTTTACTTTTAAACATTTCCAATACCTTAACATCAAAGAGGATGCATACTTGAGAAAAAGGCTCAAAGAAAAGCTTGCGCTTCCATCAGGGCAGCTTGGTCAGGTTTACAATTCGTTCGACATAATCGGTGACATAGCCATTGTAAAAACACCCCCCGACAGCAATGTCGACATGAAGATAATCGCAAAACAAATCATGCAAGTGCACAAAAACGTCAAAACAGTGTTCGCGCAAACTAGCGCCGTCAGAGGCGACTTTAGAGTACGCGAGTTAAGGCTTTTAGCAGGCGAAGGCAACACAAACACAACTTACAAGGAATCAGGCTGCATTTTTGCGGTTGACGTGGAAAAATGCTATTTTTCACCCCGCCTATCTCACGAACGTGCACGAGTAGCCAGCCAAGTTAAGGCTGGTGAAGTAGTCGTAAACATGTTTTCAGGAGTAGGTTGCTTTAGCGTAATCATTGCCAAAACCGTGCCTCAAGTCCAGATTTACTCTATCGATGTTAATCCGACCGCGTTTGAGTGCATGCAGAAGAATGTAAGAATCAATCGTGTTTACGGCAGGGTTATTCCTCTGCTTGGTGACGCAAAAGAGATCATTCAAGCAAAACTGCAAGGTGTCGCTGACAGGGTTCTGATGCCCCTGCCAGAAAAAGCACTCGAGTACTTGCCTGTTGCGGTTTCAGCGTTAAAGAAAGGGGGCGGCTGGATTCACTATTACGATTTCCAGCATGTCTTGGGAAACGAAGACCCACTGGAGAAAACGAAGTCAAAGATAGTCCAAAAACTTGATCACATAGGTGTAAGGTACACGTTTGCCCACTCTCGTGTTGTACGTAGTACGGGTCCAAATTGGTACCAAACTGTTGCTGATATAAATGCGCTCATTGGGTAACTAACCACAGCATTACGTATCCATTTTAAGTATAATCAATGTGCAAACTGCTTCTTGAGAGAAAGCAACGTAGCCTTTGTTCTTCAATCTTTGCCTGTTAAAAGATGGAGCTATCTAATTTACGGTAACTATTTATGTTATTGCACTCTATCCTAATATGGTGTTGAATTTTGAAAACCGAAAAAATGGAAACGGCTTCTTCAACCTTAGAGAAAGCCAGCCACGAAATGGCTGACACAATCTTAGCCATAATGGATAAGCTTGCGGGAAAAGAATCCGACATAAAATTAAGCTTTGAAGACTTAACCCTCGACATGGGCATGTTTAAGGCTAAACTTAACGGCGCAGTCGTTTTAGACATCGTTTACTCTAAAGACGTCACTACTTAGTACGCCAAGGCAGGCTGAAGATGCCTCTCGCTACTTTCATAGCTGAGATGCTCAAATCAGGAAAAATTACTGTATCCGCCAACAATGTCGAAGCCGTAGAAATCACTGCAGACAATAAACAAATCGATGTAAACTCCGTCAACAAGGATTTCATAAAACAAACTCTTGCAGCTACGCGGGGAAACAAAAGCAAGGGAACCGTTGGGCTAATCAAGTCTGCCCGAAGCACTCTTGGCATGCTTAAGGATGTCGCTGAAGAACTCTCTGAAGCAGGCATAACAGTCACCCTCTCTTACAAAGGCGACCTTGTTGCTACTATGGGTTCTAAAGCGAAACCTAAATTGTCAAGTGTAGTAACAGGTACAAAAGCCCTAGAAATCAATAGTCCACGAAAACTCTTAGAACTCGGTCTCTAAATTATCAAGGCGAGAATATTTTAATAGCTATCACTGATACATCTATCTGTGCTGTGATTTCGATGAAGAGAAAGCTAATGGAAATCTTGGCTTGCCCAATCGACAAGTATCATCCGCTTGAACTTCACGTTTTCGAAGAAAAAGACGAAATAGTTGAAGGCTTAATCGTCTGCCCCAAATGCCTGCGCTGGTACCCAATCCGTGAGGAAATCCCAGAAATGCTGCCTGACGAGTTGCGCAAAGAAGCGGAAGATTTGCCGTTTCTAAAGAAGTGGAAAGCGCAGATTCCAGAAAAAATCGTTTCTGAAGGCAAGCCCTTCAACTTGAAATAGCCCTTTCTAAAAACTTTCTAATTTTATTGCCATACCTTTTGCTGAAGACTTGATTGCTGCAGTAGCGACCTGTAGCGCTCTCACGCCATCCTCTCCAGTAACAATGGGTTTCTTTTTCTCCACTATGCAATCCACAAAGTGCTGGAGCTCCATTTTAAGGGGTTCTTGGAAGGGCAACCGCGGTTGCACAGTTTCCTTTTGCTGTTCAATCCACAGGTCCTGCGTTATGTAATCAAGTTTCATTATGGCTTCGCTCCCCGTCACAGTTAACAGGCGGGTCTTGTAGGGCGTGAGCCAGTTGGTCTCGATAAACGCGGTCTTGCCATCCTTGTAGGTAAGCATTATTTGGGCGTAGTCTTCGAATTTTTTGATTCTCATGCTGCCCATCTTTGCGTAGACGGAAAGGGGGTCTTCGTTTGAGATGAACCGCATAACGTCAATGTCATGGATGGCTGTGTCCTTCACGACGCCAACATCTCCGATTCTTTCAGGCCACTGTGAAACACGTTTGGCTGTTGCGCAGACTAATTCCCCGATTTTCTTGTTCTCAACCGACTGCCGTATGTGTTGCAGGCCAGGTATGAACCTCATGAGGAAGCCCACCGTCAAGTGCAAACCATTCTCCTGCGCAGTTTGAACTAGTTTTTCTGCTTGTTTGGGGTTGGTTGCCATGGGCTTCTCAACTAAAACATGCTTTCCAGCCCTCAGCGCTTTTAGGGCTTCTTTGGCAAGGATTGTTGACCACGTGCAAACGTTGACTGCCTCAATCTCCTTGTTTTTTAGCATTTGTGCGCTGCTGGTGTAGGCTTTGGCGCCGTACTGTTTAGCCATGGCTTGGGCTCTTTCGCGGTTAACGTCGCATACTGCGATGAGTTCTGTTGAGGGCAATTCATGGTAGACTCTAGCGTGGTTTTTTCCCCATTGCCCTGTTCCGATTACTGCAACACCCAGCTTTTTCATTGCCAACTACCTGTTCCTCTTCCCAGCCCACAGTATATGAATCCTTCTGTTGTCACCTTTTTAGGCTCCATTGTACCTGTTAAATCCACGATGACTGAGGGCTTTTTCATAATAGCTTTAACTTTTTTTAGGTTCAAACGGGTAACCTGCTCTTGTCCTGACAGGATAACGATGCAGTCGGCGCCTTCCACTGCCTCATTCAAAACCGTTTTTACCGTTCGCAAATTTGTTTGCTCCTTCTTTGCTTTGGGGTCATAGATGCTGACCTTAGCGCCTTTCATTCCGAGCATTTTAACAAAAACATCCATAGCCAATGTGGGGTTAGCTGAGCCTATGACTGCAACCCTTGCCCTCCTCAAGGTCTTGCCGCAACTCCGCAACCCTTCCTGAGCGAGGTTAACTGCGTGTTTAACCATGTCCTTATTTATTTGACGCGCTAACGCTAGAAGCCGAAGCTTGGCATTCAAGTTCTCTGCGCTTTCAAGTAGCATATAGGCTTCGTTCTTGTTTTCTTCCTCAACGGTGGTTGGAAGAAAACTTGAGTCATTAAGGTCTAGTACTTTTAAAACCTCAAAATAGTCCACGTTCGCCTTTTCGCAGAAAACCGCCAACTCATTGGCTAACGCCCTGCTTGCATCATGTTTGACGGCGGCGAATAGCGCGGCAATCTCCGCGACTTTTACTTGATTAACAGTTTTCACGTTTCTGGATAACGTGTTGAAAACTGTTGTCGCTGCGTTAAGGCTGGTTTGGTCAGAAGCCGCAACTTTCAAGTTCACATTTGATGTTTCCGTTGAGGGGACTGAGGTGTAAGCTAAACCAAAATCCTGACCTGCTTTGAGCCCTGACGTGTTCTCTAATGTTTCTTTTATTGTGCCTTCTGTGAAGCCGAAGCCTGCAACGCCGCTGTAAACTATCAGCGTGCCGCTTCGCAGGGATGCTCCTATTTGCTTGCAGGCATTTATGACTGGTGAATAATCCGTCTTGTTTTTGTCATCAAGTTTAGGGGAGACGGTTAAGAGGATTATGTCGCTTTGAGGAACCGTGCTTTTTAGGTCGTTGCTGGTGATTATTCTTCCTGCCGTTATGTGGCTTTTTAGTTTGCTTTCAACGTTCGGTTGGGCGAACGGTGCTTTTCCTCTGGCAAGTTTTTTCATGACGCTTGGGTCAGCATCTGAGCATACAACTTTGAAACCTGCATCCGCGAAGGTATTCGCAAGGGTGACTCCTCTTTGGTCGCAGCCTACAACGCTTACAGTGTATGCTGAGCGTTTTTCCGCAGAATCGATTTCTTCGGGTTTGAGATGTAGGACTGACGGCAACCGTATTTTCTCCGAGTACAAGCTGGCTCTATATTGTTTCAAGGAGTTTTTTGAGCCTTGAACTGTAGTCCTCAACTAGCTTTAATGCTTTTTCTTGGTTTTTCGCTTCAGCATACAGCCTGAAAACTGGTTCGGTGCCGCTTGGTCTAATCAAAATGGCGCTACTGTCGCTGAACCAGATTTTGACGCCGTCAATGGTGCTGACGTTTTCGCCTTTTACTTGTTCAAAGATTTTCTGTTGCAGAATCTCTTTTTTCTCGTCGGGGCATTTGATTTTGCCCTTCTCTATAAAGTACTGCGGTTGCTCAGCGACGAGTTGCGCTAGCGATTGACCAGTTTGTGCCATAATGTTGAGCAACAGTGCAGTGGTCATTGCGCCGTCACGGACTGCTTGGTGTGGACGGTAAAAAATTCCGCCGTTCTCTTCCCCGCCCAAATTAGCGTTTTCAGTTTTCATGGTTTGGGAAACCGTGACGCTTCCCACTTTAGTCCAGATTAACTTGCCCTTGTATGCTTCCACAGTATCCTTGATTAAGGTGGATGAGCTTACAGGTGTAACGATTTTTGCGCCTTGGTTCTGGAGAAGATACTGCTTAATTACTACTGCGAAGGTTTTGTCGCCCCAGTAAATCACGCCGTTTCCGTCGACAAAGATTGAGCGGTCAGCGTCGCCATCAAAAGCAACTCCCATGTCAGCGCCTATTGCCTTAACAGTCGAAGCCAAATCACCTAAGCTTTCAGGTCTGGGTTCAGGCATTCTGCCGGGGAAAGTGCCGTCGATGTTTGCGTTTATGCTGGTGACTTTGCAGCCAAGTTCTCTCAGAAGCACTGGCGCGGCTATTCCTCCGACGCTGTTTGCGGCGTCAACGACAACGTGGAAGTGTTTGCTGGCGATTTTTTCGACATCAACGTGCTTTTTAATGGCTTGAACATATTCATCGTTGATCCCTTCCAAATCGTGCTTTTCGCCTAACTTATCCCAATCAGCGAAGACAATTTTGTTATCAAAGTAAATGTTCTCTATCTCTGTCTCCTGCTCATGTGAGGTTTCTATGCCGTCGCTCCAAATCACCTTAATGCCATTGTACTCTGGCGGATTATGCGAAGCTGAGATTATGACTCCGCCGTCCATCTTGTGGTTCTTAACCGCGAATTGAATCGCAGGGGTTGAAGCTATCCCAGCAAAGTAAACGTTGCATCCAGCAGCTGTTAAGCCAGCAATCACTGCTCTAGCAAACATGGGGCCGCTGGTTCGTGCGTCATAACCTAACAGTAAGTTTTTGTTTTTTCCAAAAAACGTTCCAATAGAGGCTCCGACTTTTATGGCCATTTCAGGCGTCAATTCGACGTTGACAAGGCCTCGTATGCCGTTTGTTCCAAAAAGTTTTCGTGCGCTCATAATATTTTCAGCTCAATACTCTTTTACAGTCAATCTTGGGTTTTAAAACGTTTTCAGAGACTTCCTTAGCTGGGCATATAGCTAAGCCTTCAGGCAGGTGAACGCCGTCTTTAATTTTGGCTTGGTCACCGACAATGCAGCCTTCAGACAGTTTCACGTTTTTCCCTACTCGTGCTCCCTCGCCAACTATGGCGCCATTGAGCGTGGCAAAATCGCCGATTTCCACGTCTGCGAAAACTACGGAATTAGAAATATGCACCTTCTTGCCAACCTTGGTGTTCTTTCCTATGATGGCATATGGACCGATTACTGATTTTTCACCCACAGAAACGTCCCCATCCAGCGCAATTGGCTTTTTCACCTCAAACTTCTCTGCGTTTTTCTGCTTTAGGCTATTGGCGATTGAATCAAGGATCACCTTGTTTGTCTCTATGTACTCTTCGGGTTTGCCAATGTCCATCCACAAGCCATTAATACAGTAACCGTAAAGCTTGCCTTCAGCAGCTAGTTTGGGGAAGACTTCGCGTTCGATGGAGACTGCTCTTCCCTGCGGAATATAATCGAAAACTTTTGGGCTGAGAACGTATGCTCCAGCGTTTATGAGGTTACTTGGCGCTTCCCCTTTGGCTGGTTTCTCAATGAATCTTTTGATTTGCTCGCCATTTAGTTCAGCGACGCCGAAACTGCACGGGTCCTCAACTTTGCAGAGCGCGATTGTTGCCAGAGCGCTCAATTTTTTGTGTTCAGCAAGCAGTTCTCGGTAGTTTATGTCCGCAAAAATGTCACCGTTCAAGACGATAAAAGGCTCGCTGTGTCCGATGAGTTGCTCGGCTTTTTTGATTGGCCCAGCGGTTCCTAAGGGCATTTTTGGCGGGTCAATGGAAAACTTGACTTTTAAGCCGCACTTGGGCGGGCGCTGCTGTCGAATATAGAACTGTGTTAGCGCGTTTACTGCCAATATGGCTTCGTCTACACCGTTTCTTGCTAACCGCTCAAAAATCCATTGGAGTAATGGTTTGTTAACGATTGGGAAAAGAGTTTTTGGCCTAGCGCAACTTAGCGGTCGTAGCCTCGTAGCAAAGCCGCCTGCTAAAATCAATGCCTTCAGCGGGTGTCACCTTAATACGCAGTACACTAATAACTCATTTTTATATAAACTTGTTATGCGTCACCGTTGGTGTTCTCAGCTCAACAGTACTCAGCCCAGAAAAAATGGTCCAGACGAACATATTTGGAGCATATTAGGAACTCATTGCAGAATCCTGTAGGGGGTAGGTGCTGTTGGCTGTTTTCTAAGCCAAAGGCATGTTGAAAATCGTGTTTTTATAGGGAGGTAGGGTCTGTGGCAGAGCAACATTTTCTAAAATCTCAGATGCCTTTTGCTTCATTGGTGCTTGTCTTTGTGTAAACGCTGGTGCTCAACCATTAAACATTTATCCATAACCACAATCAAACCCGCCTTTTGGGCGGCTTCCGCAGCCTGTTCGTTAACAATCCCCAGTTGCATCCAAACCACAAAAGGGCGCCCAACCGTCCGCTTGAGTTTGATGGCTTGCTCTACAATCGGCGGAACATCTTCCTCTTTCCTGAAAATGTCAACAACATCTAAGGTCTTCTGAATCTCTGGGGGCATATCAAGCAGGCTCTTGTAGCTTTCTTGACCAAACACTTCATCAACAAACGGGTTAACAGGAATGATGCAATAACCATGGTTTTTAAGGTAAGCCGCAACCCTGTGGCTTGGCTTGCCAATTTTATCGGATAACCCGACAACTGCAATAACTTTGTACTTACTTAAAATCTCCTTAATCACTTCTCGGCTCAATTAATCACCACTGTGCTTTAAGGAGCTTCACTTAGTTTTAGCTCAAAAAAGTGCTCTCTACCCTTACGCAACGCATAAATCTTAATTCCTTCGCCAACCTTGCGCTTATGAATCTCACTAACTAACTCTTCAATGCTATGAATCTGCATGTCGTCAACTTCTAGGATTATGTCGCCGTCTGCCATACCTGCGGCTTCTGCAGGGCTTCCCTCAGCAACCTTGGTAACTAAAACCCCCTGTTCCACTGGCAAATCATAATAGTTCCCAATTTGTGAGGTTATGGTTAAACCGACTATTCCAAGCCAAGGTCTTTTAGCTACACCTTCAGCAACGATGTCATCAGTACAAACTTTAGCGGCGTTTATGGGGATTGCAAAGCCGATGCCTTGCGCATATGGAATGATGGCAGTGTTTATCGCTATGACTTTTCCCGTTATGTCGACGAGTGGGCCGCCGCTGTTTCCAGGGTTGATTGAAGCGTCAGTTTGCACAAGGTTCTCTATTAAGCCCCTCTCGGATTCGATAGTGCGGTTTATTGCGCTGACAACTCCTGAAGTTACGCTGGGTCCACCTGCTAAACCGAAGGGGTTGCCGATGGCGTAAACTCGTTGTCCCATCCTAAGCTTGTCTGAATCGCCTAACTCAACAGCCTGCAAGTTCTTTGCCGTTATTTTCACAACTGCTAGGTCATGGATGGCACATGAGCCTGCAATGATGCCTTCTACAACTTGATTGTTCCATAAGGTTACGCTGATTTTTTCTGCACCGCCTACCACATGGTTGTTGGTTAGGACTAGTCCGTTGTTGTCGTTTGCTTGGATGATTGTGCCTGAACCCATGCCGCCTACTGGAACGGCTTGGTAGAAGATGTTGTGGATTAGTTTTATTGTGCTTATGTTTACTACGCTTTTGCTGACTTTTTCGATGATTTCTAAGATGGCGTTTTCGTCGTATGACAAGGGGTGGTTCCTCAAAAATGGTTAATTTCAGCGTTTTTAATAAAGCTTGAATGTTTTTTCTTTAGTAGTTGTTGACTAGACAATTGCTTGCACGCACCGCGGTTTACCGCGGCCATCAGGGGTTTGGCTGATGCGGCTTTGGCAGTTTTACCACGGCCATCCTGTAAGGGATTAATTGGGTACTGGTCGTAGTAACAATGGTCGCAGTAAAACAACAAGCTACTGAACTGATTTTGCGCCAATAGTAACCTGCCCCCTATAGGTTTCAACATAGAACCACTAATAGGCTCCAAATATGTCGCGTGAAAGTATGGTGCCCTGAGTTTAAGATTTATTGTTTGTCATATTTCTCGAATTCATTATTAACTATCGTGAGCTCTATCCCTGCTTGTTTAAACATCTCAATCGTATCAGCATCAGCATGATAACGTTTCTCACAGACAACACGCTTTATGCCAGCGTTGATTATCATCATGGCGCATGTTCGGCACGGCGTCATCTTGCAGAAAAGTGTTGCCCCCTCAAGCGGAATACCAAACCGTGCTGCCTGAATAATCGCGTTCTGTTCCGCATGAAGCGTGCGTACACAATGTTGAGTAACTTCTCCGTTTGAGTTGAACACTTTGCGCATGTCGTGCCCAACTTCGTCACAATGGGGCAACCCTGCAGGAGCACCAACGTAACCCGTCGTCATGATGCGCTTGTCCTTAACAATCACACAACCGCTTCTTCCACGGTCACAAGTTGCGCGTTTAGCAACTGCTTCACATAAATCTAAAAAGTACCTGTCCCAGTTTGGTCTTGAACTCTTCTCCAACCGCTTTGCCCTCAAACCTTTTAGAAACATAGTTCACTGAACAAATTAATAAATTTGCTATTCATTTCAAGTTGCTATTTTTCGAGGATGTGTATTTCTCTGCCAATCTTGTGGCGCTCATCCATTTCAACCAGTGAAGAAATATCCATCAAATGATACTCATCAACCCCTGCTTCAGAGAACATGTCTCTCGAAAAAGCTCGTACTCTTCTAAACCCGCAAGCCTCAAGCCTCTCGCCGATAGGCATAGTCACCGCTTGCCCAGAACGAGTCCTGATGTAGGGAGTAACCAAAACCAACCGCCCACCGCTCCTCAAAACCCTGTACGCTTGCTCAACAAAATCAAAAAACAATGGCTCAAGCTTTTCAATAATCTTCTGTGCATACGGGCGAGTAGGCACCTGCCGCAGAGCTGGTCCCAAATCAGGCTCAGACACGATACAATCCACAACTTCCTGACCAATCTTCTCCGCTAACCTGCCAACGTCTCCCTGTACGACCCTGAAATCAGCCTGTTCCAAAGCATACTCTCTTTTGAGCCATTCAAGATTTTCCTCTGCTGCCTTGACGCACCAAGAATTGACATCCATGCCTACGACCATTGCTTTTTCAAGTAGTGCTTCCTGAAGAATCGTGCCCACGCCGCAGAAAGCATCAAGCAAAACCTTGCCAGACGTACAAGCAGAAAGATTAACCATAATTCTAGCTAAGCGTGGGGGCATGGCAAAGATTTTCCGTTGGTTGGGCTTGTAGATGTCTCTTTTTTGGAACTCAAAGGGGTTATGCACGGCAATTGTTGTGCCAGCCCACGCTTCTTTTCTGCCAATACAAAGCAATACTTCCGCTTTTGCCTCAACTAACCCTTTCTTTAGAACCTCAACATGACTGAGTTGAGCTTGTTTTCTGTCTTTGGAAAAGCCCATGAACCTTGCTTTCTTGCCCTGCCCAGCCAACTCCCTCTTTACGGCGCTGCCTACGAATCGTTGCATGATGCCTGAGAATGGTCGTAGTGAGTTTTCAGAGCAGTATATGCTTACTCCAAAAAACACTTTACCGACTGTCTTTCCCATAGCATCTATGGCGCCACTTGATACTAAGACCTTAATTAACTGGGCTTCTGCCTGCTTGTTTTTCTGCTGGAAGGCTTCTTTGAGGGTTTCTGTTGAAAGCTTGGCTTCTGTTTGGGCGATTTTTATTGTTCCACCCAAATCATCGATAATTGAGGCGTCAAGTGGTTCCTCGAATTTGATGGTGAAGAATTCTCTTGAGAAATACTCAATTTGGAACTTGATCGCTCTGGCTTTAAAGTAGCAAGTAAGCTCCGCTAAGGAAAGCATCCAGTTTTTACCTGATGTAAACAATAAAGTGGGCATTGTCAAGATAAAAAGTAGAATACCTATATAAGTGAAAGACCGCGCATGGGAGAATGACGCTATAAAGTAAACTGTAATGAAACTAAACGGAAAAATACGTAAAGTTAACCGTGACTTACAAATCGTTTAAATATCGCTAAACCTGTGAGTATGCTACGAAAGGGACAGTGCATGCACGCAAGAAATTATAGGCACGTGAAAAATCGAGCCTACACACGGAAAGAATATGCTAGAGGCTTCCCGCCACCCAAAATTGTAAAGTTCACTATGGGTGATACGAAAGCTACCTTTGAAATTGAAGGTCAACTTATCTCTACCAAACGAGCCCAAGTGCGCCACAGTGCCTTAGAAGCCGCGCGTGTCGCTACAAACCGCGTCTTAATGGACAAACTCATAAACGATTACTACATGGTTGTCCATCCATACCCGCACATCATCCTGAGGGAAAACAAGATGATATTCGGCGCTCATGCTGACCGTCTCCAACAGGGAATGAGACGTTCCTTCGGAACAGCTATCGGCACAGCAGCAAAAGTAGAAGTAGACCAGCCCATAATAACTGTGAGAGTAAAAGCCGCAGCGGCTGAAATAGCCAAAGAGTCCCTAAAACGAGGAAGCGCAAAACTTCCAATAGCCTGTAAAATAGTTATCAACAAGATTCCAGTTTCTCCAAGCACCCCCGAAAAGGTTCAACCGGAGACGGAAACGCCTTGAATGTAGCAAAAGAGAAAGAATTGGTTTTATGGTTTGATGATATAAGAAACACTGATGTACCTATTGTCGGCGGCAAGAACGCCAGCTTGGGCGAAATGATCAATGCAGGCTTACCCGTTCCACCTGGGTTTGCGGTAACTGCCCATTCTTACGAGAAATTTATTTTAGAGAAAAAAATTGCAGAGAAAATCTACAAAATTCTTAAGGAAACAATCACAGACCCAAATGATCCTAAACAATATGATACAGCGTCAAAAAAGATTCGTGCACTAATAGAAAAAACTCCGATACCGAAGGCTATCGAGAAGGCTATAAAGCAGGCATATCTTGATTTGAACAAGCGCCTAGAGCTTGAGGACATGTTTGTTGCTGTCCGCTCAAGTGCCACAGCCGAAGATTTACCTGACGCATCGTTTGCGGGTCAACAAGAAACTTACCTCAACGTTAAAGGTGTTGACGACCTGCTTGCTAAAGTTGTGAAATGCTGGTCAAGCCTCTTCACGCCGCGAGCAATCTTCTACCGAAACGAGAAAGGCTTTGCACATGAAAAAGTCTTCATTAGCGTCGGTGTTCAAAAGATGGTTAACTCCAGAGCCGCCGGAGTCATGTTTAGCATAAACCCTGTTAGCGGTAACCATGACGAAATTGTTATTGAAGGTAACTATGGTCTCGGCGAATCAGTTGTTTCTGGTGCTGTTAATCCTGACGACTTTGTTGTGGACAAAAACACCTTACAAATTAAAGAGCGTCGAATTTCCCGCAAAACAATCAAGTACATTCGCGACCCCAAAACAGGTAAAACCGTGCACTTAGACGTTCCTGAGGCTGAGCAGAAAGTTACCTGCGTGAGCGACAAGGAAATCATTTTCCTTGCTGAACTTGCTAAACGCATCGAGAAGCATTATGGTAAACCCATGGATATTGAATGGGCAATCGACCAAGACCTGTCTTTCCCACAGAACATGATGCTAGTTCAAGCTCGCCCAGAAACCGTATTCGGTTCAAAAACAATGGAAGTACCTAAAATGGAAGAAACCAAAGCTCCCCAAGAAGCCCTAAAAATTGTTGTCCGTGGGATCTCTGCTGGCAGAAGAGGCTATGGCGCAGGCAAAGCCAAAGTTGTCCTAAACCCTGAAGATGCACACAGAGACATGACCAAAGGCGACATTCTCGTGACAACTATGACTGACCCTGACTTTGTGCCTTTTATGAAAATGGCAAGCGCCATCGTAACCGACAAAGGCGGAATCACCTCTCACGCAGCCATCGTGAGCCGAGAACTCAACATTCCCTGTGTTGTAGGCACTGAAATCGCTACACAGGTGATGAAGACAGGTCAAGAATATACTGTGGACTCAAGAAACGGAGTTATCTACGAAGGCATAATGGCACAAGCCGTTCAACCAGCAACAACCCAAAACGGCGGCGCAGTCACTCAAGTGGCAGATTCTGCTCCAGTAACTGCTACAAAAATCTACATGAACCTCGGAACCCCCGAGATGATTGAACAATACAAGAACCTGCCGTTCGAAGGCATCGGCTTAATGCGCACAGAATTCATCCTAGCCAGCGCCATAGGACAGCACCCAATGGCATTTGTCGATGCGGGTCAAGGACAACAATTCGTTGACAAACTCGCTGATGGCATAGCAACCGTTGCAAGAGCAATCCAGCCAAAACCAGTTGTAGTACGGTTAAGCGACTTCAAAACCAACGAGTACCGCGGATTAAAAGGAGGAGAAAAATACGAAATCCTCGAAGAAAATCCCATGCTCGGCTGGAGAGGTTGCAGCAGGTACATAAGCAAATGGTACATCCAAGCGTTCAGACTTGAGTGCCAAGCCATAAAGAAATGCCGCGCAGACTGGGGGCTCAAAAACGTCTACGTCATGCTGCCGATGGTTCGCACAGTCTGGGAAGCTAAAAAAGTACTTGAAATCATGAAGGAAGAAGGCTTAGAACGCAACAAAGACTTCAAAGTCTGGTTCATGGCTGAAACACCCTCAATCGCCATCATGGCAGACGAATTCAGCAAGCTTGTTGACGGCTTCAGCATAGGCTCAAACGACATGACACAAGGCGTACTCATGATTGACCGCGACTCCGAACGCTTAGGCCAAATGGGATACTTCGACGAACGCGACCCAGCAGTAAAACGCATCATTGCGCACCTAATTAAAATTGCACATGAAAACGGATGCACAGTCAGCATCTGCGGCGAAGGGCCATCGAACCTGCCTGACTTCGCAGAATTCCTTGTTCGCGCAGGAATCGACAGCATATCCGTAAACAACGATGCCGTAGTTACGACTAGAAAGAATATTGCAAGCATTGAGCAAAAGATAATTCTTGAACGCCTCGCTGAACAAGCAGCAATCGCTCGGGGTCAACCATTAAAGAAGCCAACTCCCGACTGGGAATGGCCACAGTAAACTGAGTCTGCACAAATCCAGTGCAACACTTATTTTTCCTTTGTTTTAATATTATCTTTATGGGTGGTAACGCTGTTAGCTTTTGATTTTGAAGAAGAGAGAATAAAGCAGGAAATAATCAAACGTGATGCCAAACGAGTTTTGATTCAGCTACCTCAAGGTCTAAAGCCCGAAGCAACTAAGCTGGCAAAGATTATTGAGAAGAGTGGTGCGCTTCCAATAATTTCATCAGACCCATGTTACGGAGCCTGCGACATAGCGGTTAATGAAGCAGATAGTTTAGGGGCAGGTTTGATAGTGCATTTTGGCCACTCTAAGATGGTTAAGCATGAGCAAGTGGCAACAATCTACGTTGAAGCAAGAGCCACCATAACCGTAGACAAGGCAGTAGAACAAGCGCTTCCCTTATTGAGGGACTACAAGAAAATCGGCTTAGCCACCAGCGTGCAGCATCTGCAAACACTAAACCAAGCCAGAGAAATCCTTGTCCGCGCTGGCAAAACAGTAATCATAGGCGACACAGGCAACATAAGCTACGCTGGCCAGGTCAGCGGTTGCAACTATAGCAACGTCAAATCAATCGCCAACGAGGTCGAAACTTTCCTTTTTGTCGGCGGCGGAATATTCCATGCCCTAGGCATAGCCTTGAGCACGTCTAAACCGACAATTGTAGCCGACCCATATGACGACAGAGCCTTTCCAATTAACGAGCAAGCACAGACAATTCTAAAGCAACGCTTCGCATCCATCCAAGAAGCAAAAAAAGCAAAAACCTTCGGAATCCTCATAGGACTCAAGCCAGGACAAAAACACCTTGAAACTGCCATAAAAACCAAAGAGCTAGCAGAAAAACATGAAAAAACAGTTATACTTTTGGCTGGCAGAGAATTTACTCCTGAAACGTTTATGGAATTTCCAAGCATTGACGCTTATGTTAATACGGCTTGCCCACGCATTTCGTTGGATGCTACTGGAAAGTTTCAAAAGCCAGTTTTAACCGTTAACGAGTTTATGGTGGTTTGCGGCGAAATTTCATGGGAGAGTTTACTCAAAAAAGGCTTATTCGAAAATTAGACTTAGAGCGGTTCCTCTCAAAAATCGCGCCTCAGCCAACCCCTCAGGCGCGTTTGGAGCAGTATACACTTTCTGAGCATGTTGCCTCAACGATGCTCTACATCGTTGCATACACACACAATGATATCGTTGGGAAGTCAGTGCTGGATTTGGGTTGTGGAACAGGCAGGCTATCGCTTGGAGCAGCGTATCTTGGTGCCGAAAGTGTTGTGGGTATTGATATTGACAGGTCAGCAATTGAAACCGCCCATGTAAACCAAAGAAAAACGGGTTTAGACAATGTTCAATGGATTCTTGGAGACATAAACGCAATCGGCGGCAAGTTTGATACTGTTCTTGAAAATCCCCCCTTTGGAGTACAGGCTCGTGAGGCTGACCGCCCCTTCTTAGTGAAAGCACTGCAAGCTGCGACATCAATTTATTCACTGCACAATCACCCTGAAACCGACCCACAGCTGATTAGGCAGCTTAAAGCCAGCCAAGGCTTCTTGCAAGTTCAACCTAACCCCTTCCTTGAGCGGTTCATCGCTAAGCATGGCGGCACTGTTAAAGCTGTATACGCTATGCTAATGACCATACCACGCATGTTTGATTTCCATAAAAAACTAAAACATGATTTCGTTATCGACATGTACGTCATAAAAAGGCTATAGTGTTCCCTGCTCTCTGAGAGGGATTAAATATGCTTATTAATCAAAAGGTTTATTGCGAGGAATAGAAACTTAGCATATGCATTCCAAAATCAAACTTATTTCGCAAAGATAAAGGGAAATCATCATGACTCTAAAACCTGCTGAACAAAAAAGTGGTCATTTAGTGTTGCCCGGCGACCGATTGGGCGTTATTGAAGAGTTCATCCCTGACTCAGGGACATACGTCAAAGACGGCGTCATATACTCTAAGATTGTAGGTCGTTCGCTATTAGATTTGCTAAACAAGCGAGTTTCTGTTTACCCAGTGGCCAATAGCGCGACTGTGCCGAAAGTTTCAACGGTTGTCATTGGGCAAATTGGCAACGCTCAATCTGACAATGTTTTGGTGAAAATCTTTAAAATTGGAAAAAAGAAACTAACAGGCAACTTCGGCGGTATTCTTCATGTTTCTGATGTTTCCGACCGTTATGTTAACGCCATGAGCGATGTTTGTAAGCCTGGAGACATTGTTAGGGCTAAAGTTATCAGCGAAAAGAACAAAATCTATCATTTGTCAACCAATGACAAGGGCTTAGGTGTCCTGTACGCTTTCTGTTCAAAATGCGGAAATCTGCTTGAGCAACAGCGCTATGATTTAAAATGCTCTAAATGTGGAAGTGTTGAGAGACGAAAACTTGCTCCTGACTATGGAAAAGAACCACTTTGAGGAGAGAAAAAGGCATGAAAGTAAATGTCTTGAAAAGATCTGATAAGGAATTAAAGATTGAAATTCAAGGTTCAAGCCACGGCTTATGCAACCTACTGCAGAAGAGGCTTTTAGAGGACAAAAGAGTGGACTTCGCAGGCTACGATGTCCCCCATCCTTTAGCGTCAAGCCCAATCATTTATGTTCGAATGAAAGGCAGAACTAAGCCTGAGGACGCTTTGATTGAGGCTGCCGAGAAAGTTCGTGCAGCAAACGATGCTTTCGGCAAAGAGTTAGACCGTGTTCTAAAAGCTAAGAAGTAACTTCCCCTATTTTTCAAACCTTTTAGCCTCTTAGCGTGCGTGCTGGCGTAATTGGTTTTAATTAAGAAGCGGTAGCTATATTAATTGAATTGAATAGTTTAAGGCGTTAAAGCTTGAGTCGCCCAAAAAGGTTCCGCGTTATAAAATCTGAGATTCGAGTGCTCGGCATAGATGATGGTCAGTTTACTCCTCACACGCAAGGCACTGTGATTGTGGTCGGGGTTGTTTTCCGCGGGGGCTGCTGGATTGACGGCGTCATGCATACTAGAATTGCCATTGACGGGTTAGATGCTACAGAAAAGTTGGCTTTGATGATTAATGATTCGCCTCACCGTAAGCAGTTGCGGATAGTAATGTTAAATGGGCTGACGTTTGCAGGTTTCAACATTGTTGACATTAAACGGCTTAATGTGGCAACTGGACTTCCAGTCATAGTGTTAACCAGAGATATGCCCGATTTAGAAGCGATTCACCAAGCGCTCAAAAACTTGCCCGATAGCGAGGAGCGAAGGCGTATGGTGCTTGAGGCTGGAGAAATCCACGAGGTCAATTGTAAGGGGTCGAAAAGTTACATGGGGCTGGCTGGTATTTCACTGCCAGATGCTTTGAGGATTGTTGAGTTAACTTCTACTAGGAGTAGTTATCCTGAACCGTTGCGTGTTGCCCATCTAATCGCTTCTGGTATCAGCCCTTGAGAGGGCGATTTAGAAAAAGTTTAAAAGTCTCAATGCTAAGGGAATCAAAAACGGATACGGTGTAAACGAAACATGGAATTCTGCCCCAGATGCGGTTCGCGGTTGGAACCGAAAAAATCTAAGAGTGGCAAAGAAGCAACTCTGGTTCTTGCGTGCCCAAAATGCGGCTATAAGAAGTCTGAAGCTGGTAAAAAAGTTGAGGTTAAAGTTGCGCCGAAAAAAGTTATTCAGCATAATCCTCAGCAGTTTGTAGCCGTCATCGGTAAAGAAGAACAGAAACTTAGCACTCTGCCTACTGTGCGCATTGAATGTCCCAAGTGTGGGAACAATACGGCTTACGTTTGGCAAGTGCAAACGCGCGGGGCAGACGAGTCTTCGACACAGTTTTTGCGTTGCACTAAATGTAATTATACGTTTAGAGAATACAGTTAACCCTGTTTCTTTTTTACTTTTAGGGGTTTCTCGGCTTTCCACCACTTTTTAGCTAACTCTTGCACGTTTGTGGGTTTATCTAGAAGAATTTATTTATTAGCTCACAGTGTAATGATAAGCGATATAACTTTACAGTGTAATAAGCATTAGAGCGAGGAAGAGAAGAGCATGTTTAAGCTTAAAGTGTCTGACGCTAAACTCCTAAGAGATATGGCTACAGCCATTTCCATTCTTGTAGATGAAGCAACCTTCAAAATTGACTCTGAAGGGTTAAAACTCCGCGCCATGGATCCGTCACGCGTAGCAATGATTGATTTTGAATGGCCAAAAAGCCTATTTCAGGAATATGAAGCTACCGAACCATCAAAGGTTTGCCTTAATATTAGTGAGTTACTAAAACTCCTAAAGCGTGCTGGTAAGGACGAGTCAGTTGAGTTATCTCTCGACGATAAGACTGGGCGGTTACTAGTAACTATTGCTGGTAAGTATAGTCGTAACTTTACGATGCCTACGCTTGAAGCCTCTGAAGAAGAAGTGCCCACGCCCAAGATTACTTTTAACGTTAAAGCGAAAACCACTACTCAGGGCTTGAGTCAAGCTATTGAAGATGCACAGCTTGTGAGCGACCATGTGCGCATTGAGGCTGAGCCAGAAAAGTTGACTCTTACTGCTTCGGGTGACTTGATGGGTGCAACCATTACTCTTCAGAAGGGCAGTGATGCTTTGCTTGATTTGGAAGTTAAAGAAAGTGCAAAAGCAACCTTTAGCTTAAGCTACCTCTCAGAAATCATCAAGGCTGCGGCGGCTACATCAGAGATTGCAACGCTAGAGTTCTCCACGGACATGCCTGTTAGGATAGACTTTCAGCAGACAAAAGAGGGCAAATTAACGTTCTTCTTGGCGCCAAGAATCGAAACCGAATAATGTGACAACCTTGCAGATGGAAACGGCGGGTTTCACTAGAGTTGACTTGGCGAAGTACCCTTTCTTAAAAGACACGGCTGAATACATTAAGCCTTTAGACCTGCAGATAGGCGACTTAAAAAGCGTAGGAATGGACCAAATTCTAAAGCGTGCTGAAGAGCGAGTTAACGAAGCAATCGAGCACCGCATAGTTACAAGGAACCTCAAGAAGTTAGACCTTGAAATTCTCTCTTTTCCCGTGGCAATCCTGCTTGTGGTAGCCACTGAGAACTCGCTTATTAAAAAACGGTATGCTCTGTCGGAGGCAAAGCAGGCTACAAATGACTTAGTCCTTGAGCCTAAAGAAAAAGTTCTCAAAGTCGCCTTAGATTTTGGGTGGAAGATAACGCTAAACCAAAAAGAAACTAGCGAATCTCCATTAGAATTCCTTGTTCACTTTACTGATTACCTGAGAAACACAGGTCACCTGCATGATAAAAAATGGAAGCTGACAAACAGTATCCTCTCAAACGGCAAGATTTACTTAAACCAAAAAGATGTAGCGCGGCTTCTGCAGGAAGAGATTCGCAGGCGCATCGAGAAAAGGCTTGAGGCAAAACTTCCACATTACCCTGAGGAACTCAGCATTATAGCTGAAAGAATAAAGAAATTGGCGGCTGAGAAACTTGGGCAAGGTGAAATGGAAGAGTTTCCCAAGGTTGTTGTGCAAGCTGCTTTTCCTCCCTGCATTAATGCTTTGTATGCTGATATGGCTGCGAATCATCACCTTTCGCATATTGGTCGCTTCACGTTAACTTCTTTTCTTGTTAACATCGGCATGTCGCCTGAGAATGTGGCTGAACTGTTCAAGAGTTTTTCAGACTTCAATGAACGGTTAACACGCTACCAAATCGAACATATCGCGGGGGAGCGCGGCTCGGCAACACGATATACTCCGCCTCAATGTTCAACTCTGCAAACGCACGGTGTCTGCAAGAACCGCGATGAGTTGTGCCGCCGCGTTTATCATCCGCTTGCATATTACAGACGCAAGCAAGCTACTTTGAAACCAGCCTAAGTCTGAAAATTTGTTGTCTTGCATGTTCAGTTAAGATTTATTAGTCAATTTCTGAATAGTAAACTGAAGGCTTTTTATGTGTCATCAATTAATAAGCGATAATATGGTACCCTCTCAGATCGGAGTAATTCTCCCAACCTATCGAGAAGCTGACAATGTTTCAAAATTAATTGATGACCTTGAAGGCTTGAATTTGGATGTCTCGATTTTAGTTATTGACGATTCCAGTCCCGACCACACAGCCGAAATTGTCCAGAAGAAACAGAAGGAATACGATAATGTGCTATTGTATGTTAGACCCAAAAAAAGTGGGTTAGGTTCAGCCATAACTGACGGCTTTAAATTTTTCTTGTCATCAAAACAGGTTCCTCGGTACATTGTGACTATGGATGCTGATTACTCGCATGATCCAAAGGCGCTTCCCCAACTTTTATCAAAGATGAATAATGACAGTTGCGGAATAGTTATCGGTAGCAGGTACGTAAAAGGTGGAAAAATTGTTGGCTGGCCATCAACAAGGAAAATTATAAGTAAAGTTGCTAATTATGTCGCTAAGGCTTCTTTAGGATTGAAACTGAAAGATTGCACTAGCGGTTACCGTTGTTACTCAACGCGGTTTCTGAAATTAGTCATTGGAAGTTTGCATAGCCAGACTTATGAGATCCAGATAGAAACTGTACGGCAAGCCGTTTTAAGAAATTTCAGTGTTAAAGAAACACCCATTGTCTTTATGAACAGGAAACATGGAAAATCAAAACTCACGTGGACTGAAATCACAAGTTTTATTTCTTACACGCTCAAAGCAACCTTACATCTTTAGGAGTAATGCAGATAAGGGCTTGATAATTCTCAGCAGGGGACGACGGCGGCGCTTGATGAAGAGATTCGGCACAAACAGAATTTTTCTCTTGTTTTCCATCATGGTTTTGGTATTAAGCATCATCCTTGCTGTTGTAAGCTTGTTTCCAGTAGCCACAGGCGAAAGGCAATCAACTGTCATAATTAACGATTCATTCAATTTAAGCCCGAATGAAACACGAAGACAAGGATTGGGGTCCTTTCACGGTAAAGAACAAAACATTTCTGTGTTGGTAGCGTCCCAAACAACTTTTCTGAAAAATTTTTCAATTGTAACCTATAGTGGGGTGCTTTATTCTAATTATTCAAACGTGGATATAGCTTTCACTTTTCCAGCAGGTGCTGACTACTACGAAGCAGTATTCTTCTCTAACGCGTCTAACGCTGGTATGGTACATTTTGAAGTATCTGTTGAAAATGCTGAGGTAACTTTTCCTTTTTCATGGTTAACTACTCCTGCAAAAATCATGTTTTTAATTAGTTTGGGTTTAGTGATGCTCTGTGTGTTGAGGCTTGTATTAGCCAAGCAAACCTTCTCATTTAATGGGGCACCATTGTTGCTGGGTCAAACTGGTCGTCGCCGTTTACGAGCGTTGGTTTTGCTTTCTCTTGCGGTTTGGCTTGTTCTTTTAGCGGTGAATTCTACTCCACTTGCTACCTTCGAGAATTGGTACACTGACCATGCAAGACACTCGTATGTTTCCAGTCTCTTCTTCAAAGACGGTTTCTCAGTTTTTGACCAATCGTTAGGACAGTTAGCAAGCCAAGACAACTCACCCGTTAAGTTTGTGACTTGGCCTGAAATGCCTCACGTGTACCCTTTGGGTAGCATTTTGCTTTTTTCACCATTTGGCGCTTTGTTGCAGAACGGGGTTGACGCAGTTATGGTTTACAAACTTGAGATTGCGCTCTTCTTAGTTATAGCTCATGTTTGTTTGTATTTCTTCTTAAACTCTTATTGGGAAAAAGATATGAACATGTTGCTGAAGCTTGTGGGTGTTTACATAATCTATGTTACTTTGATAATTTATGCCGCCAACGGCATGTTTGATTCAGTTCCTTTCCTGTTTGCCCTGCTGGCGTTAACAATGTTTCTAACAGAGCGTTACGACCTCTTCTTCTTGCTCATCGCCGTCTCGTTGTTTTTTAAATATCAAACAGGAATTTTTCTTGCACCCTTAATTGTCGTAGCTTTTCTAAAGTTGTATGATAAGAATCAACTCAGCGGTTTACTGCGAAACAAACCTGTTCTTGGCGGTACTGCCTTTATGGTTGCAAGCGGGGTAACGGCTTGTTTGAGTGCGCCTTTTCTTATGAACACCAGACCCGAGTTGGTGATGAATGGTATCAACGCTTTTTCCTCTAACACTCAAATCTCTTGGAGCCTGCAGTCTTCCTCTGTTTTATTGGCGCTTGCAATTACCTTATTATACGTGCTCTATATGCTAAATAAGAATAGTTTGCTTGCTTTCTCAGCGCTTTTCCTCTTGTTACCGAGCTTTATGTTACCTTACTTCCAAAACTGGTATTTACCCTTCATATTCATTTACGTGCTAATTCCTCAACAGAAAAAAGAGTTGGAAGCAACAGTTATTTGGCTTATCTTCATGATTTTTGTGCTCTCGTTTGGCGGCGCCGCCTTCAATCCCTTTAGCCTTTTTGAGCACTTCCAATATATGCTGAGGCACGTGATTTTCAATTTCTGTTTAATAATTTGACTTGTAATTTATTGACAGTTTTAAAGTGCCGAGTTGGTTATAGTTAAATTTAGGAAACCCCAATTACTAACAAAAGAGGGAGCGTGTGAGGCAACTGGAGGCTTCTAGAGATTTCGTCTACCAAAAGTTCTGCGAATACTACCAAGACCCCGCCACAGTTATTCCCGCACCTGTTGGGTTTGACCAAAGAGAATTCGGCTACCTAATGTTCAAAGAACGATTCATGGTTAGACACAAAAAGTTTACCAGTTTCAACAACTTCCGAGTAGTTCTTGCCCAGACTGTGCCCTCAGATGTTTATCATTCATGTGCCTATTATGAAAACCCTGACTTTGAGATGGACAAGAAAGGCTGGTTAGGCGCAGACTTGGTCTTTGACATAGACGCAGACCACATACCTACCAGTTGCAACAAAATCCACGACGAATTCACGTGCACTAAATGCGGCTTTAGCGGCAGAGGAATAACACCCGAGGAATGTCCCTGCTGCGGCGCAACCAAGTTTGCAGCCAAAACTTGGGCTTGCGACCTCTGCATAGAATCCGCTCGAGACGAAGCCGTTAAGTTGCTTGATATGCTTGCGAATGATTTCGGCTTCTCAACTGACGAGTTGCATGTGTTCTTCTCTGGGCACCGCGGTTACCACGTGCATGTAGAGGAGGAAACGGTTCGCTCGCTGGATGCTATGGCAAGAAAAGAGATTGTTGATTACGTTACTGGCTTAGGCTTAACAGTTTTGGATAGGGAAGCCACGGAACGTCGGGGCAAACGTTCTGTTGCTAAAAAGTTTAGTTTGCACAACTTCGGCTGGAACAAGCGGTTGAAATTGGGGATGGAAAATTTTCTGCAAACCGCCACCAAAGAAGAACTCAAAGCCGTAGGCATCAAAAACGCTGCACTTCTAAACAACAAAGAAACCATAATCAAACGCGCCATAAACGAAGGCAGATGGGAAAGCATCAAAGGCGTGAGCGTTCAAACATGGCTAAAACTCGCCGAACACGTAAAAGACACACAAGCATCAAAAATTGACACGGTTGTAACCACGGATATTCACCGTTTAATCCGAATGAACGGCACCCTGCACGGCAAAACGGGACTAAAAAAAGTTGAGTTTCCAGCCAAAGACTTGGCGGATTTTGACCCGTTTTCTGGAGCAGTAGCTTTTAAAAAGGGTGAAGTGAAAGTGTTGGTGTCTGATGCGCCAGAGTTTAGGATGAGTGGGGAAACGTTTGGTCCATACAAAAACGAGACGGTTGAGCTGCCCATTGCTGCGGCAGTGTTGCTTATCTGTAAGAGGCGGGCTGAGGTGGCAAACTAGTGTATAATGAACTTTACTCGGCATGGCTAAGAGAAACCACTGAGAAATCCCTTGGTGGTTTACCACCTGACTTTTACGCACGCATCAAAGACTACATAAAACGCATTAATCAAGAAGACAAATCGCTTGACAAAAGATCCGTAAAGATAAACTTGCTTGAGCATGAAGCGCAAAATGTTAAACGCATGCTTGAGGAACTGCTAAAATTAAGGTACCAAAAAATAATCGACGCCGTCACGGAACTTCAAAAAGTGCCGTCAGAATTGTTAACGGTTGAAGAAACCAAACTGTGCGAGTGTTTTCTCACCTTTACTGATAACTACCAAAAGTTCTCTGAAAGCTTGATGCAGGGGCAATCTGCAACCAAACTTGACGTATCCACTGCCTCATGCGGCGCCCCCTCAGTGGCTAATAAGCGGTTGACAGTCCGCTTTTCGAAAAGCATTCCAGCAATCATGGGCGCTGACCTCAAGTCGTATGGCCCGTTTGCCGCTGAGGACGTGGCTTCTCTGCCAGCGGATAACGCGAAGATTTTGGTTAAACAGGGTTTAGCCGTTTTGGTTGACGTTTCCTAGCGGCACTGTGGGCGCGGCTTGTTTTTTACCGTTGAATTTTCGGTAGAGTTTTTGGCTTGCTATGATAAGTAGCGGGTAGGAGATTATCCATGCCATTGCGTAGAGTGGCCCGTAGTAGAAGTGGAACATTTGCACTTGGTTTGAGTTTGTGCCAAACTCCATGCCAATGGTGAATATGGTTGCGATACGTAGCACGTTGATGAAGTAGGTGACTATGATGCCCATGCTAAAGTATCCTATTCTTGCCCTCCACGACATTGGAATCCGCTTCAAAAACAACAAGGTCACAGCCGTGAAAATCAGCAAGCTCTCGATGCCTGCGCATGGCCACGCTATCGCGAACTTTGCTGTTCCCAACGGTCCAGTGGCTTGTATGGTCGGCATGCCCGTGCCGACTTCGGTTCCAAGCACTGCAGTGTAGCCCATTAAGCCAAGCAGATTAGATGCCAGCATGGCAGTTGTCGGCACAAGTAGCTGGAAAGGTGTGAACTCTCCATACGGAAATACGTTGTCTATAGTATAGAGAATGCCCACTAGCGCCACGAATATGGCTGGCAAAATAAACGCCATCAAGCCTTTTTTTCCGTACAACAGAAGCGTTGTCAGGCAGAACAAGCCTGAGAAAACAAGGTATTCGATGGCAAGCGGCATAGAATCGTAAAAAGCAACCCCGCTTGTCTGTGCCCAGTTTGCGATTGCACCGTTCAAACCAAAATAGTTCGCCAGCACCACGTACAACGTTGGTAGTAGCAGCGCCACTGTAAGGGCGACTAGGCGTGTCTTGTTTTGCCTGCTGATTTTCGGCACGATTTTTTCCCAACTCAAAATAAACTCCAGAGCTATGAGCCAGACAAAGAACAACAGGAAGGTTCTGCCTTTCCACATGAAGTTAAACGAGTCCTGCCCCGACAGCTTGAGGTAGGGGTCATAGGGGTTAAGCAAGAACAACAACGCTAAGGGTACAATGAACGCGATTATGGGCAATAACTTGAGCGCGGTTGCTCTGCTTTGCTGAAAAGAATTTTTCATCGAGGAAATCATTCCTTTAATCAAGATAAAATTTAAAGTTATTCCAATTTAAAAAAGGCTATGCCCATCGATTAAGGCTTCACTGCGCAAAGAACGACCAAATATGACAAAACAGCAAATGCGCCTCTGTTTATATAGGGGGATGGGGGTAGCCAGAGAGCAACAAAACATAACGTTTACGCAAAAAGGTTGCAAACGAAAGATAACTGCAAAAATCGCATCTAGCACCGCAAAGCACGCCCAAAAAACTTAATTGATTTTTCAATGCTCGCGACGTCGTTTTGCGTTTTTGATGGTAACGTTTATAACCTCTTTTACTATTTGCTAAAGGCGCGAAGCTGAAGTACAATGGGACATCGAAAAGTACATGCTCCAAGACATGGTTCACTAGCATACTTACCTAGGAAACGCGCCAAAAAACCAGTCGCACGCATCAGATACTGGCCACAAATAAACGCGGACTCTCCTAGACTCTTAGGTTTCTCAGCCTACAAAGCAGGCATGACCTACATCTTCACTATAGAAGACCGAAAACGCTCCCCACATTTCGGCAAAGAAGTCATGCGAGCTGCAACCATCCTAGAAACGCCACCAATCCTTGTATGTGGCATTCGAACTTACAGAAAAACACCGTATGGGCTCCAAAACATAACCGAAGCATGGATGAAAGACCCACCAGCCATCCTAGACAGAGCACTGGTACTGCCAGAAAACTTTAACACCGAAGCCATGCTCGAAAAACTCCAACAAAACCTTGAACAAACAGCTGCAGTCCGTGTAGTCACCGCAACTCAACCCACACAAACAAACTTGGCAAAAAAGAAACCAGACCTCTGTGAAATCCAGCTTGGCGGAGGAACAATCCAGCAGCAGCTTGAATACGCTAAGCAGCTCTTAGGAAAAACAGTCACACCAGAAGAAGTTTTCAAAGACGGACAATATATCGATGTTGCAGCAGTCACGGTCGGCAAAGGCTTCCAAGGACCAGTAAAACGCTGGGGAGTAACCAAACTCCAACACAAAGGCAGAAAAACAAAACGTGGCATCGCTACCCTTGGACCATGGAACCCACACCACCTCATGTACTCAGTAGCCCGAGCAGGACAAATGGGTTACCACCAACGATTAGAATACAACAAACGCATTCTAAAAATCGGCAAAGACGGCAAAGAAGTCACCGTTAAAGGCGGATTCATCCGTTACGGCGAAGTGAAAGGACCCTACATACTAATTGAAGGCAGCATAGCTGGACCAGAAAAACGCCAAATTCGTCTCCGAGTTCCAGCACGTCCACCGCGAGAAATTCCAGACGCTCCACCACAAGTCACATATGTATCGCTGGATTCTCCTCAAGGAAAATAGGTGAAAATAAGCCATGGCGCAACAGAAAACCGCAGAAATTTTCGACTTACAAGGTAAATCAAAAGGAAAAATAACTCTTCCAGCTGTGTTTTCAACACCGCTAAGACCAGACGTTATTAAACGTGCAGTGCTATCCATACAATCTCGCAGGTTGCAACCGCAAGGCAGAGATCCCATGGCTGGAAAGAAAACCACTGCAGAATCACGCGGAACAGGCAGCGGAGTTGCAAGGGTTCCTCGTGTTAAAGGCGGAAGTGGAAGAGCAGCGTTTGCTCCCAGCACTGTTAAAGGCAGACAGCCTCATCCGCCGAAAGTAGAAAAAATTATAGTTAAAAATATACCGAAGAAAGAAGCAAAGTTAGCTTTAACTTCTGCCATTGCGGCAACAGCGCAGAAAGAAACTGTGGCTTCTCGCGGTCACAAAATCGAGGGTATTGGGTTGCCTTTGGTGGTTGATGATGCGCTTGAAGGATTAACTAAGGCTAAAGAAGTTGAAGAGGCACTTGCAAGCCTTGGTGTTGCCGCTGACATCTTACGCGTAAAGGAAAGCCGCAACATTCGAGCGGGAAAGGGTAAGCATCGAGGCAGAAAAATGAAGCAAGCCGTTGGGCCACTAATAGTGGTTGTTGACGGCAAAAGTATAGTTAATGCTGCAAGCAACATTCCCGGTGTAGAAGTAGCAACCGTAAACAATCTTAACACGGAGATGCTTGCGCCAGGGACTCATCCTGGAAGATTAACTGTTTGGACTAACGGCGCTATTGAAAAATTAAACACTCTTTATGGAGAGAAAGCATAATGAATACTAATGAGGTAATTTCGTACCCGCTGATGACTGAGTCAGCTAGTTTAATGGTTGAAAAAGACAACAAACTAATCTTTGTTGTTAACTTGAAAGCTGGCAAAGCAGACGTTAAACGTGCTGTGGAAGAACTCTACGAAGTAAAAGTCAGCAAAGTAAACTTGCTCATCACTCCTCAAGGAGTAAAGAAGGCGTTCGTGAAGCTATCTCCTGAATTTAGGGCTTCAGATGTTGCTATTAAACTTGGAATACTCTAAACTAATAGAAGGTATGATTTATGGGAAAGAGAATTCGTGTTCAAAGGCGTGGTCGCGGTGGACAGAACTTCCGCGCTTCCACTCACAAACGTGTGGCTCCTGCCAAGTATCCCTCTATTCCACCAAAGGAAGCTTTTGATGGTTTGCTTTGTGGTGTAGTGCAAGACCTTGTGCATGACCCAGGTCGTGGTTCGCCGTTGTCGTTGGTTAAGTTTGAGAATGGTTTGTCCATGTACACTGTTACTCCTGAAGGAGTATTTACTGGGCAAAAGATTTGTTTCGGAGGTAATGCGCCTGCCGAGATAGGAAACATTCTTCCGTTAGGGAAAGTGCCTGAAGGAACACTGGTTTGCGCTCTTGAGTTGCATCCTGGTGATGGTGGCAAGATGGCGAAGTCTTCTGGTGCTTATGCTACTGTTGTTGGTCACACTCCTCAGGGTACGATGATTCGTCTGCCTTCCAAACGGACACGGTACATTAACGATTACTGTTTGGCAACTGTGGGTGTGGTTTCTGCGTCTGGACGCATAGAGAAGCCTTTCCTTAAAGCAGGCGAGAAATACCATTTGATGAAGGCTAAGGGTCACAAGTATCCAAGAACTAGCGGTCGCAAAATGGTTCCTGCAGTGCACCCTTATGGAAGCAGCAAACGTAGTGCAAGGCGAACAACTACAACATCTCATGGTGCTCCTCCAGGGCAGAAGGTCGGTTTGATTGCTGCTCGTGGTCCAGGACAGAAGAAAAAGCGTGCTATTCGCGGATAAGTATAATAGAGGTTTAAATGAAGTTTAGGTGTAGATGAAAGATGCCGAAAGAATTTAGCTATCGTGGGCACAATCTTGAAAGTTTGTCAGCTATGTCTATGGATGAGTTTATTGCTTTGCTTCCGTCTAGGCAGAGGAGAAGTTTGCAGCGTGGTTTAACTGCAGAGCAGCGTACCTTGTTGGAAAAGTTGCGTGTTGCTAAAGAGGCTCAGAAAAAGGGTAAAGATGCTGGGATAAAGACTCATGTTCGGGACTTGATTATTTTGCCCGAGATGGTGGGTGCGAAGATTCAGGTGCATAATGGTAAAGAATTTGTTGCTATGGAGATTAAGCCTGAGATGATTGGGCACTATCTTGGTGAGTTTGCCATTACTAACAAGCCTGTTAGGCATGGAACTCCTGGTATTGGTGCGTCGCGTTCTTCGATGTATGTGCCGCTGAAGTAAACCAGCCCTTTTATTTTCTTTGTTTTGTTGATGTTTTCATACGCGTGTTTTACAGTTTGTTGAAAATGCAATTTAGGTCTTTTTTGAGTTTTTTCGCCTTTTCTAGGCTGTCATGTTTTGTTGTCAGGGGAAACTATAGCCCCCTTATTTATAGTATTAATAAGCGCTGTGTGTGAAGGTTTCAGGGGGGAGTGGTGGCGGTGTATATACGGTTTGCATATACGTTTGTATATACGCAGTTTGGTTGCTCTGCCGATAGAGCCTATCCCCCTATTTAAAGCGCTGATTTTCAACATGCTAATGGCTTGAGAAAGCGTCAATGGCACCTACCCCCTATAGGTTTCTGCATAGAGTTTCTATTAGCATCCAAATATGCCTAGAAGCGCAGGCGTTGCAACTGGCGTTTGTTTGATTCTTATATTCCACGCGCGAGTATAGTTAGTTTTGGTGTCTACGGTTTGGCTAAAGAACCAGCAACAGTGGTTTACACGGTTGGGCACTCCACCCGAACCCTAGACGAATTCATCGAACTGCTCCAAGCCTACGCCGTCGCGCTGGTGGTTGACGTTCGCACGGTTCCAAGAAGCAGACACAACCCCCAATTCAACAAAGAAACCCTCCCCGCCACCCTCAAACCGTTTGGCATACGCTACATTCATATGCCAGAAATCGGCGGACTAAGGCGACCCAAACCCGACTCCGTCAACTTGGCTTGGAAGAACAGCAGTTTCCGCGGCTACGCCGACTACATGCAAACCAAAGAATTCACCGACAACCTACTAAAAATCATCGCGCTTGCACGGGAGAACCGTTTGGCACTGATGTGTGCTGAAGCGTTGCCTTGGCGCTGCCACCGAAACCTCATCAGCGATGCCCTCGTGGTACGGCATGTGAAAGTGGAGCACATCATAGGCAAAGACAGCACGATTAATCATGAACTAAACGAGATGGCGCATGTGGAAGGAACAAAGATAACCTATCCACTATACAGCAAAGAAACACCGCAAAAAACACTAACCGAATTTGGTTCCATTTGAACATAACATGTTAAGAAATAGATTTTATGAAGACAGATAGTTTGGTTACCCACCGTATAGTTTACTAAGAATTTTTTTAATACTTTTTTCCAAGTCATGTTTTACGTCATATTCCCAAATTCGAATAACTGTCCAGCCTGCCTTTTTTAACTCTCGATTAACTAGGCGGTCTCTTTTTTTATTCTGCTCAATTTTTTTCCTCCAGTATTCAACATTTGATTGAGGTTTAATGAAGCGTTTAGGATTACAATGCCAAAAATCAGAATCGATAAAGACAGCGATTCTTTTTTCAGAAAAAACAATGTCAGGTTTGCCAATCAATGCCTTATCATAACGAGTAAATTGAAGACCTCTTTTTTTGAGTTCATTTATTATCATTCGCTCTGCCTTTGTATCTGTAGAACGTATCCTTTGCATTGTCTTTCTGCGTTGTTCGGGCGTTAAATTATCCATATTTTTTACTTAGAAAAGTCCATATAATAAGTTTCATTGTCTATCTTATAAAAGTCGAGATGTGTTCGACCATATCTATTTAAATCCTCTTTTCTGATAAATTGACCAGACCTCAAGCCAAGTCTACGCCTGAAATATTGCCCTATTAAGCTATTGTTGTGAGGGGTATGTATAGCTTTACCATTAGCCTGTGCTCTAGTGCAAATTAACACTTTATCATCATCGGTATAAACAGTAAAATGAACCCCGACGGCAGGGAAGAAGTCAGAGCGGTAAACAGTCGAAGGCAATCTGATGTAGGCTTGATTAGGGTCTCTATCATACTCGGGTCTTTGCCCCCAATTTAATCCTGACCTTTTTGGAAGACTTCCGGAGTTATCAAGCAAGGAAACTCGTATTTGCGGTAGACCTTGTAGAACAAAATCAGGGGGTATCTCTTTATCTTCAAGGAGTTTTTTCTGTCTTTGCAGTCGCTTGTACGTTTGATCATTATAAATAGTTACAAAATTTTCGGCGTCTATGTGATTGCAATAAATTGTGTCACTTATTAAACTTTTGTAATATTCTGAAAGATTCTCAGCTGAGCATTCAACCATTAATTCTTGTTGGTTGCTAAAAGCAGTTTGCGTATAATTCGCTGAGCCTGTAAATGCAAATAACGGCATGTCGTTTTTGAACCATACGTAAACTTTAGAGTGAACTGGAGGAGTTTTCACAAAATAGCTACAATAAAAGGAATTCTTGAAATCTTCGTTAACAAGCTGTTGGAAGCCACGGTGATTGCTTTTTGACAGTCCATCCTGTGAGGTCATACCTACTATTAATTCGACATTTACTTTGGCGCCTATGTTTTTCAATGTGTTTAAGTGATGAAAAGCCATAGCTGGAGTAGCATACCCCGATATGATGCGAAGTTTATTACACCCTTTTTCTGCTGGTTTTATTAGAACACGATTGAATAAATCATTGGTAATCATAATTGTCTATTTCCAACTTGAATTATTTATAAGCGTATCTGTTGGGGTTCAATTAGGGTTGTCTGAAGGCTACTGTAGAGTGATGATGCAATATTGGGTTCAATATAATTGTATTCTACTTCTGCAAATGTCTTGAGAATTGCTTCAAAGATTACTTGAGCGCCTTTCGGTGGCACTGCCATGCCGATTTGCCTCCTTACGCTTTCTTTTGAACCAAAGAAAAGAAATGAATCTGGAAAAGTTTGTAGCCTGGCTCTTTCTCTGTTGGTCAGTGCTCTATTCTCTCTCCAATGATACATGTGGGTGCCCCCACCGCCGCTTCCTGTAACTGTATAAGCTGGTTTTTCAGGGTCTAATCGTTTGTATATTGAACTTATTTTTGCACCATTAACTTTAAGCCTCAAGTGCTCAGGCATATTTGTTGCTGTAAAAGCGTTTTCGCCCGCTTTAATGTATTGTAATCTTTCTACTACATGTTTAGCTTGTTTTGTGCGTTCATTGTTAGGAGCATCATCTGGTATAGGAGGGTTCTCTAAAGCGTCCTTGCATTTTATTGGTTTTGGGCTTAAAATATCTGGCACTCTAAAAGTTTTGCCTAAATCCTTTCGTATTCCGACAATAATAATACGGTGCCTCGATTGAGGAACATTATATTGCTCAAATCTATAGAGATTAGGGGTAATATTATACCCTGTGTTAACCATTTCTTGCAATATTGTTTTGAGTGCCTCTCCTTCATTTGCATTCTTTAATCCCGCTACATTTTCTGCCAGAAACCAAAGAGGCTTGAAATGCCTAAGTGCTTTTATACCGTAAGTGTAAAGCTGACCATAAACACCATTAAAGCCTTTTTTCTCTCCTACGTCACTAAAGTCATTACATGGAAAGCCAAATGCAAGAGCATCGATTTTTGGGAGTTTATTCATGTCAAGTTTTGAGACATCTCGGCAAATGACACTTTCTGAACCGCCGGGTTTGATATTGTGGAGGTATGTTTTACAAGCATCTTCATCATAGTCATTAGCCCATGTTGGAGTGATTGAAAATATTTCACCATCTTTGACTATCTTGGATGAAACTGCTCCGTAAGCTAAGCCGCCGGCACCGCAAAATAATTCTCCCAGCCTAAAGTTCATATCAAGTCCTTCTATCCACTACGCTTATATTTAATAGTTTTTTCCTTGTTCCTTTAAAAAATTATACCGATTCGGAATGCTGAATTAATAGTCTCAAGTTATGCGAACAGTCTTGCTCTGTTTTAACTATGGTATAGGGAAAAAGCGCAAGATTTCTATTGTTTTTGTAGTTTTGCTATGAAGAACCCGTTGCATTGATGCAGATGCGGATAAAGCCTCTGACACTGAGCACGCCCATGTAGCCCCGGCAACCCGATTTTCGGCTCAATATCCACCAGAAGGAAATCGGTGTGCTCTTTGAGGAACTGCTCGATTATCATTTCGTTTTCCTCAACCGTTATGCTACATGTCGAGTAGGTTAGGTAGCCACCTTTGGCGACTTTTTCGGCGCAGTTGTTAATCATTTTCCACTGGATTTCTGCCATGTTCGCTATGGAGTTTGGGCTCAAACGCCACTTTGCTGAGGGTTGCTTGGCGAAGACTCCTGTGCTGGTGCATGGCGGGTCTAAAACCACCAAGTCAGCCTCACCCAAAACAGGGATAGAAACGGTAGCGTCCGCAATCACGGGTTCCGCGTTTTTTGTTCCCATGCGTTTGGTTTCGCTCTGCCAAGTCTTCATGCGTTTAACTGAAAAATCAAGTGAGTAGATGGTGCCTTGGTTTTGCATGAGTTGAGCAAGAAACGTTGTTTTTGCGCCCGGTGCAGCAGAAACGTCCAAGACCACACTGTTTGGTTTGGGGTTGGCGGCTAGCGTGGCAAAACAGCTGGCTTTGTCTTGAACGTAGAATAAGCCTTCTCTGTAGCTGGGCAAAGCGTTTAGCGGCTGTTTAGTTGCTTTGACTTTGTAAGTGTACCGCAACGGCTCAACTTTTTCTAGTTCCACCCCTTCAGAACCCAGCCTTTGCACGATTTTCTCTTCAGTCTCCGCCAGCGTGTTCACGCGGATGTACGTGGGAGGCGGATTAACACTGCCCTCCAAAAACGCTACTGCCTCGTCTCTGCTAAACAGCTTAAAACAGTACTCTACAAACCACTGCGGATGAAAAGTCTGCAAGCTAACTTTTTCCTCATCGTTTACCGATTGCAGAATCGGCTGGAGTTGGCGGGTCAGCAGAAAGCCCAAGAATGGTTCGACTTCGCGCAGGGTTTTCCAGCCCAGAATTGACCTGCCTAAGCTTGCGATGTTTTCTGCTTCTTTGAGGTTGAATTTGCCCCAGTTCTTCACAACACGCGCCTGATAAACGTAGAGTCGCAGGAACGCTTGGATTCCAAGGTTGTATTCGCCGACTTTTTTAGGCGCCACCACGCTGTCGATGAATTTGTCGATGAGGTTTTTGCGTCGTGTTGTCTCAACCACCAAGCCGTAAGCGTACCGAACGGCATCGGGGTTGCGGATGCCCAGTTGCTTGACTGTTCGCATTAGTG
This sequence comes from Candidatus Bathyarchaeota archaeon, assembly GCA_026014725.1. Lineage (NCBI taxonomy): Archaea > Thermoproteati > Candidatus Bathyarchaeota > Candidatus Bathyarchaeota archaeon. Next base: position 58,768 of record JAOZHV010000049.1, read on the forward strand.
CTGAGCGCTCATTTAAGCGGCGCATGTCCATCCAGCTTAACGTTTCAATGGCGATTGTCCAAGCATCCTTCAACAATTACAGTTCACAGCGTAAACAAGATGCAAAGCTTCTAAATAAGACTTCAAAGTAAGGCCGCTGTTACTGCATTATCACAGCCACATACGTTTATGAATCATTCATCGTGCTAGACCATTATGTTCTAAAAAACCAAACTCCAAAAACGGAGGTGACGTGTTTTTGTCAAGGAGGCGAAGGGATGAAGAAGCGACTGCAAGAGGAAAAATGTCGGTGAGCGAAGCTGGCAGACGCGGCGGAGCAAGGGGCGGTCCAAGAGTCCGCGAACTAGTACGCGAAGGAAAAGAACAAGAAGAAGAATAGTGCGTCACAAACTCCCCTGCACACCAGTTTAAGACACTTTGCTCCTTTTTCTTAGTTAGGTGAAACTTTGAGTTCGGCCGTAAAGCGCAAAAGCACTCCTGAAACTAAAGCAGGACAGTACATGTGTCCACAATGCGGCAAAATTTTTGATACTAAAAAACAGGTTGACAGGCACCTCTGCAAGGAGCATGAAGACCACCTCCGAACTATCGGAGCAATCGTTTAAACACAAATTTTGCTCTTGCAAGTTAACGGGCAGTTCCGCTAGTTTGAGAGAGTAAAGATTTTAGTCTCTTCCCACCATGTAACACTAAGGTTAAAACAGGGATGGCGCGCACTCTCTTAGATTACTGCATTACTCAAGAAGCTAAACCGCAGACACAACAAACAAAAGTGGAAGCGCCACAAAAAACACCCGAACCACAAGCCCCAATTCCTCATGAGAAAAAGAAGCGCCAACGCCAACCCTTCCCACCGATTGCGCCTGAGAACTTGCCTCCCTCATACCTTGTTTCAGCCACTTATGATGGACGCCAAAGGAAGGCAGTTATCAAACTCTACGAGCCAGAATCAGGGCAAATGTACTTTTGGTATGATAATACGGGGCACAAACCTTACTGCCTTACAAACATACCCAAACAAGAAATGGAAAAATTCGAGCGCGTCAAAAACCACGAGGGCTTCGACAGCTTCCAAACCGAAAAAAAACTCGACCCCCTAAACAACACAGTAATCGAAGTCACAAAAATTGTCACCAAAGACCCCTTAGCCATCGGCGGCAGACCCGCAGGCACAATCCGAGACATAATCCCCGAAGACTACCCCAAACTTTTCGGCATGAGCATGCAAGACAGCGGAGCCAAGATTTGGGAGTCAAAAATCAAGTATTACCAATCATACATCTACGACAGGCAACTGTTGCCCGGCATGATTTACGAAGTAAAAGAAGGCAACTTGGTGCCCGTGGTCGTGGAGTCTGCAACGGAAAACCTAAACAGAATCCAAGCGCTCTTTGCTGACTGCAAAAATGACGCTGAACGCGAGTACGCTGAATTCTCAATGATGTGGGCTAAACTGCTTGAGTACCCAGCACCGCAGTTCCGCAGGGCAGCCATAGACATCGAAGTTTACTCGCCTCTAGCCAACAGGGTTCCTGACCCCCGCGAAGGCGCATGCCCCGTCATCGCCTGCTCAATCTACAGTTCAGACGGCGACAAAAAAGTGCTCCTGCTCAAGCGGGAAGGCATGATTGAAGGAGACCCCCAGTTATGCGCGGGCATAGAACTCGAGTACTGCGAAACCGAAGAAGAACTTCTCAAAAAAGTCTTCGACGTCCTCATGGATTACCCATTCATCTTAACGTTTAACGGAGACGACTTTGACCTCCGCTACCTTGCGCACCGCGCCGAAAACTTGGGCTTTAACAAACGCGACATCCCTATAGACATCGGCAAACGCGTCTGCCTTTTGCGCTATGGGATTCATATTGACCTCTACAAGTTCTTCTTCAACCGCTCAGTACAAATCTACGCCTACAGCAACCGCTACAAAGACGTAAGCCTAGACGACGTAGGCAACGCACTCATCGGCACTACAAAAATCAAACTAGACAAGGACTTTGGCGACCTCTCCTGCAACGAACTAGCCGCATACTGCCTACGCGACTCAGAAATCACCTACAAACTAACCAGCTACGACAACGACGCCGCCATGAAACTAATTCTTGTTTTGGCAAGAATCGCCAGCATGCCCATGGAAGACGTCAGCCGTCAAGGTGTAAGCCGATGGATACGCAACTTCATGCACCGTGAACACCGCAAACGCAATATGCTAATCCCAAACGCTGAAGACATCCTGACAAAAAAAGGCAAAACCAGCACCACCGCCATCATAAAAGGCAAAAAATACAAAGGCGCAATAGTCGTTGACCCAAAGCCAGGCGTGCACTTTAACGTTGCCGTTATGGACTTTCCCAGCCTATACCCGTCAATAATAAAAGTCTGGAACTTGGGCTACCAATCAATCTGCTGCAACCACCCCAACTGCAGGGAACACGTTATCCCCGACACACAACATTGGGTGTGCACAGAAAAACGTGCCCTCGAAAGTCTCCTAATCGGTTCACTGCGGGATTTGCGTGTGCGCTGGTACAAGAACCGAGCCAAAGACAAGTCCCTGCCGCCTGAACTGCGTAGCTGGTACAGCATAGCACAAGGAGCACTAAAAGTTATCTTAAACGCCAGCTATGGCGTCTTCGGTGCTGACAGCTTTGACCTCTATTGCCCACCAGTCGCAGAAGCCACAGCCGCCATCGGACGCTACTCCATCACTCAAATACTAAAGCATGCCGAAGCCGTAGGCATTCAGGTCCTCTACGGCGACACCGACAGCTTATTCCTCAAAAACCCATCTAAAGAACAAATCGAGGAAGTAATCCATTACACGGAGCACGAATTAGGCATGGGCATCGACATGGAAAAAACCTACCGCTACGCCGTGTTTAGCTCACGCAAGAAAAACTACCTTGGCGTGCTCGAAGACGGCACAGTGGACGTTAAGGGGTTAACTGGCAAGAAAAAACACATCCCCCTCTTCATAAAAGATGCCTTCAACCAGATGAAAGAAAGGCTTGCAAAAGTCAAAACACCTGAAGACTTCGAGAAGGCAAAACGAGACATCGCCGAAATCATCCGCCAACGCCACGCCACCCTCAAAAAAAGAGAATGGAAAAACATGAATGAACTGGCTTTCCACGTGGTTTTAGGCGACAACTTGGAACGCTACACTAAGACTACGCCTCAACACGTTAAAGCCGCAAAAATGCTGGTGGAAAGCGGCAGAGAACTGAGAGCAGGAGACTTGATAAGCTTCGTTAAAGTCAAAAGCAAAGACCACGTCAAACCAGTGGAGCTCACAACAAGAAACGAAGTTGACGTTGACAAATACATCGCGTACCTGCAGTCCACGTTTGACCAAGTTTTGGATGCGTTGGGCTTGAATTTTGACGAGATAATCGGGTTAACTAGGCTTGCAAGCTTCCTAGGCGCATAGCTCCGCGAAAGAGTACAAAAACTTCTCAGTCAAAGCGTAATAACCAAAGGCAAAGGTAACCTTTTGCTGTTTTTGTCATTTTTTCATCTTCCTGTTAAGATGGTATTTATAGCCTAACAAACCTTACTCTGGCGATAATCTATCGGGACGGGTGAAGGCGAACGTTAACTCAAGAATGTGCATCAACAATTCTAAAGGCACTACGTGAAACTCTCGCCCTTCCTAAACTTGTAAAAACCAACAACGCCCCCTTCCAAACACTCATTGTCACGATTATTTCTCAAAACACCGCCGACATCAACACCGAACGCGCCTTCGAAAACCTCTCGAACAACTTCGAAATAACGCCCCAAGCATTGGCAAATGCTCCTCTTAGCCAGGTTGAGTCGTGCCTTCACGTTGGCGGGCTCTACAAAAGCAAAGCCAAAACAATACAAACAATCTCAAAAATAATTCTTGAAAACTTTAACGGTTCACTTGCACCTATCTTGGCGTTGCCACTACAAGAGGCAAGAAAAGCTCTCATGGAATTGCCAGGTGTTGGACCAAAAACAGCGGATGTTGTGTTGCTCTTCTCAGCAAACCAGCCCTCACTTCCAGTGGACACTCATGTTAATCGTGTATCGAAGCGGCTTGGTCTTGCGCCAGCAGGCGGCGGTTACGAAGAGGTGCGTTTGAGTCTTCAATCACTTTTCAAGCCAAAAGATTACTTGGCAGTTCATTTGCTTTTAATTGCTCTTGGAAGAAAGTACTGCAAAGCACGCAAACCAAACTGCCCAGATTGCCCCGTGAACACTTACTGTCCATCAAACGGTCTGGGGGATAAGGCATGATCAAGTTACCTGACGAAGTTGCTCAATATTTTCCCTACACTAGCGTGCGCCCCCACCAAGACGACTTCATAACCACAATCAACAACGCTGTTAACTACAGGCAATCCGTTCTAATTGAAGGCAGCAACGGGCTTGGAAAAACCATCTCCGCGCTCTCGGCTTGTTTGCCAGTTGCCATAAGAAAGAACCTCAAAATACTCTACGTTGCACGCACGCATCGTCAGCATGACCGTGTGATTGAGGAGTTGAGGGCAATTTACAAGCAACACCACATCTCCGGCGTTTCCATCCGTGGACGCAACGAAATGTGCCTCAACGTGTTCGCCGCTAGGGGTGCTTTCGACTCTAAGTCGATGATGGAAGTCTGCGAACTGCTCAAAGCCAAGAGCCGATGCCCCTACTACGTCAACGTAGACGAGCGCACCTACGATTACCTACAACTACAACAGCAAGTGGCAGCTCGCCCATACACGGCATCGGAAATCATGCGAACCTGCAAGAAAAAAGAAATCTGCCCCTACGAACTCATAAAAGCAGCGCTCTCAGATGCAAGAGTTGTTGCTTTAAGTTACCTGTACGTTTTTGACCCCGTTATACGCACGGCTTTTCTGAAAAACTTGGAGACTGACCTACAAAAAATCATATTAGTCGTGGATGAAGCGCATAACTTGCCAGAGACCGCAATCGACATCTCAAGTAGCACTCTCTCGCTTTTCGTTATGCGGCAAGCAGAACTGGAAGCTAACAAGTTCGGGTACAAAGACATCGAAGAGTTCGCCAGTTTCTTTAGAGCTCACGTGGAAAAGATAACCGAGAACATTTTCAAAGAACAAATAATCTCACCTGACAGCATCATTGAAACCATCGAAAAGCAGGGAAACATCGATAAACCAAAAGACTTCTTTGAGCACCTCCATGAAGCAGGCATCGCCATAAAAAAAGCGCTGTTAGCGGAGGGCAAAAATCCACGCTCCTACGTGCACGCCATGGGCGAGTTTCTGCTCAAATGGGAGGAGACACGGAGCGATGATTCGTTCATTAACATTGCCAGCCGCTACTTTAACAAGGAAAACAACAAAACCGCAAAACTCGAGATAGTCGCGCTTGACCCTGCGAAAGTCACAGAACCTGTTTTTTCATCAACTTACGCTAACGTGATAATGTCTGGCACACTCCAACCGCTAGAAGCGTTTGCAAGAATCACGCATCTGCCAGAGAGCACACTGAGATTCATCGCGCCATCGCCGTTCCCAAGAGAACACGTGTTCTCAGCCGTTTGCCTAGGCGTCACGACATCCATGGAGAAGCGGACGCCAGCCATGTACCAGACTATGATAGAACGCATAAACGAAGTTGTGAACAGTACCCCAACCAACACGGGCGTTTTTGCAGCCTCATTCGAAGTGCTAAATTCACTGCTGGCAGCAGGCTTAAAGGATTCTCTGTTGAAACCGCTTTTCTCCGAGAAGCGGGGCATGACTTCGAAAGCCAACGAAAAACTGGTCTCAGATTTTAAAGCCTGCGGCAGCAAAGGCGGCGCCGTATTCCTAGGTGTGCAAGGCGGACGAACCTCTGAGGGTGTGGATTTTCCAGGCAACCAAATGAACTCTGTAGTTGTTGTCGGAGTGCCTTACGCTGAGCCGACGCCACGCGTCAAAGCCCAAATAGATTATTACGAGAAATGTTTCCCCGGGCTGGGTCGCGAATATGGCTATGTATTGCCCGCTATGAAGAAGGCAGCCCAAGCCGCTGGCAGACCAATCCGCACGCTGGAGGACAAAGGCGCTATAATCTTTTTGGATTACCGCTACGCCACTAACTACTGCCGCAGCTTTCTCCCAGCATGGGTAACTAAAGACATGAAAGTGTTACCTGACAAAGCAGGCGTTTTAGCCAGCGAAGTCAGCAGCTTCTTTAAAGTCTAATCTTCTACTTCTTGGAGCTTCTCGTTTAGCCGAACTTTTCCGATGACAAGCCGTTTAGGCTTGGCTGAAACTGCAGTTTGGACCTTCAGCACCTTGCGCTCTGGATTGAGTTCGCGCAATACGCCGATGCCTAAGAATTTGTTTTCGGAACCGTATAGTCCTACGAGTATGCTTTTTTGCGGCTCAAGGTCTTTGGGGACAGCGTTTCTCGGTTCAACGGTCAATTGGCTCATGGGGTAGCACTGCACCTTTGAACCCTGCAAGTAGCGTGCATAACTCATTTCACGCAGGCTCTTGCGTTTCTCAGGACTCCGCGGACTAAGCGCTGAAGACGACTCAACCACAATAAGGTTACTTTCCAAATTAGGAACTAAGGGTGCAAGTTCTTCAGCAACCTGAACACCCACCAAAACATCTGGCTTGAGTTCTTTAACCAGCGACGCCTTATACCTAACTGCGTCATCACCTGAAACCCAACCATCCGTGTTAACAACGACAAAATCAACCTGACGCTGCATAATCTCATTCAACATACCATTGTAGCCCCCAAGGGCTTTAGCAACAGCCATAACAGGAGAAGTGACTCCAGCGAAAAACGCGTTCGCCAACCGCAGATTGTAAAGTTCAGTCACCTGCTTAGAGGTAACTGCGTAACCAACCGTGGCTGACGGCCCAATGTCTGACTGCCCTAAATCGCCATCCAAAACAGCAACCTTGCAGTTAGCCTCAACCAACTTATTTACCATGTAGGTGCAGAAACTGCTTTTTCCAGAATCAGCCTGCCCCACGACCAAAACAACCGCAGGGCGCTTTTCTAAAGCTAAAACCGCTTCCACAGGCTTATTCCATGATGACGGAATCGTATTGCCTTCAACCTCTTGAATACTTGCGCCTGCGCCTAAAGAAATGTCAAAAAGCGCTTCTTCTAAAACGAAAAACGGCAAGCGTTTCCCTACCCTAACTAAAATTTTTGCCTGTTTGATTGGGTAGCCGAACACTTCAGCATTCCCTGAAACAAGCTGAACCGCGGCTGGTCCATCAACTATTAAGGTTCTATCTGGTTTGATTGTTTGCTGCAACGTGTTTTCTCCTTGGAAAGATATGTCCGGATCTTCCGGCTATGCGTATGGCTGAAGAAATGTGCCTTATGCCTCTACTGTGTCCATTCTCCTTTAAGGGCTTGTTGGTTCCCGCCTCGTTAACCACTTCCAGCCCGACCTTGGACGGCAGCGCGCCATCTAACTCTTCGAGCAAATCCTTGTAAAGCGGCACACCATTTCCCATTTTTATAGTAACTGAAGTTTTAGAAAAATCAACATTTCTTACTGTCTTCGTAGTGGTATTGATTACTTCTGGGATGCTGTAGCAGTTGCCTTCCACAATAACCTTCCCATCAGCCACCACCGCCAACCCAACAGCTTCGCCAGGGTCGACGCCGATGATTATACGCTCGTAAACATCCTTTCCTATTAGGATGCGTTTTACCTCGTTAACTAAAACATCAAGCTCCTTTTCGCCTTGAAATATGAGGGTTTTTTCATGCTTAACCTTAGGCTTTTCTTTTTCCGTCGTTATAACCGCTTTCACTTCAGCAGGTATGGCTTCGCCTGGAACTAAGCTGATGAAGGGTATGTTCTGCTCCTTTAACTCGTTGACTATGAGGAAGTACGCCTTGCCCTCAACTGTGGCGACAGCGGCTTTTTCTTTCATAAAGCAATCCTTAAGAGTTATACGTTTAAGTGCAAAACACAATATTAGATTCCAGTTAATAATCCTTGACGTGTAACCCATGGATAAAATCCAGACCAACTGCAAATGCATTGACAGCCACCTCGGCGGAGGCATTTCGCCCCAAACGGTCACGCTCATCTATGGGGAACCTGAAACTGGAAAAACCACGCTTACAATGCAATGCGCCGTTAGCTGCGCCGCCCAGAATCTGAAGGTGCTCTTTGTAGACTGCGATAACACGTTCTCAGCTAAGAGGCTCTCGCAGGTTGCAGGTGACCGCTTTGATGTAGTGGCAGAACGGATTATTCTGGTTAAACCCAAGGATTTTAGGGAGCAAACCGCGCTCATAGACAACATTCAAGAGTACATAAGCCAAAACTTTGGCTTAATCATCATTGACACCTTCACTTCGCTGTACAGCGCAAGAGTCGCTGAAACATCTAAAGCGTTTAGCGTAAACCGCGAGTTGAACAGGCAACTTGCCATTTTGGCGCAAACCGCAAAAATCCGCAAAATCCCAGTCATAATAACCAGCCAAGTGCGCAGCGTTTTCGATGAGCAAAGCTCAAGCGTTAGGCCTGTGGCGACGAGGGTTCTCAAATTTTGGGCTGACATAATAATTAACCTTAAGCCAGCGGATTACCCTCAAACGATAAAAGCGGTCATCGAGAAACCTCAAGAAAACATGCAGGAAGCCACCTGCTACATACAAATAGGTGAAGCGGGAATACAAGATACTGAATTCCACTGAAAAAATGGTTGAAAAACTGCATGGACATACTGCTGCTAATTGCCCAAGCCTTAATTTTTATTTTCCCAGCCTACTGTGCCAACGCGACGCCAGTGCTTGCGGGAGGCGGCACACGCATGGATTTCGGACGCAACTTCATTGACGGCAAACGCATCTTCGGGAACAACAAAACTTTTCGCGGCTTCTTCTTCGGCTGGGCGGTGGGCTTTGGCGTAGGTTTAGTTGAGGGTTTAGTTTTTGGCTTTGACAAATACCCGGTGCTGTTTAGTGTGCTGATTCCGCTGGGTGCACTCTTAGGCGACTTGACGGGCGCTTTCATAAAAAGGAGATTAAACATTGCGCCGGGGGGGCTGTTGCCAGTTGTGGACCAAATTGACTTCGTGGTTGGCGCAGTTGTGTTTGCGCTTCCTTTGAGTCTGATAAGTTGGCAGGGTTTGAGTTGGGAAGTGGCGGTTGTGGTTTTGCTGATTACTCCGCCGATTCACTTGTTTACTAATTTCTTGGCTTACAAGTTGAAGCTGAAAAAGAACCCTTGGTAGCATCACTATGGTGCTTTAAAGGAAGTATTTTGGCTTCTAAGGTTGCTATGAGCCTGCTTTGGATAGAATTGCTCCTTCCAAGAATATGTATGCCAGCAACAGGAATGTTACGCCTATGATTAGCATCATGTAGGCTTGTCTGGGGTTGTAAGCGCTTTTTGTGCTTCTGTAAATCGCTAATAGTCCAATGAATCCGAGTGCGTAGAGGGTTATTGAAATGATGGTGTCAGCAATGAACTGACCACTGAGGCTTGGGTAGATGAAAAGGAACCGTCCACTGTAGTAGCCTGAGGCTTGTGGCTGTGTAATTAGGGTAAACAAGCCACCGCCGAAGAGAAAGATAGCATAAGAGATTCCTGCTATAGTGACTAGGGCTGCTGAAGGTGCGTTTGTGGAGAGTTTACGGAACCATCTGCTCAGCGAAAACGGTACAGACGAGGATCTTGCCTGTTCTTGTTTTTTCTTCATTTTATATGATGACATTCTTGGTTCTCGTCCTTGATTAGGTGCTTTATTACTTCTTTAGCCCATTCTCCAGTTAATGAATTTTTCTGAATCTCAACGAGATATTGCCTCCAAGAAACGTTTGACGCCCTCTCCCAAACGTCAAATTTCTCCAATATGTTCTTATAAGCCAACAAATGCAGGGCACAGAAACCGTTTTCTTGCGCTTCTCTTTCACATATTTTGCATTTCATGTTTGCGTGTCTCCTTTGCTGGGCAGTCAGGATTGAGGCATAACTCCCAAGACTTTTTACCTTTAAACCAGACATGCACAGTAGGCCAATGACATGTTCTGCAAACGCTGCTTGACGGTTTCACGGTGCCGCCTTGGGGTAATGGATAAGACGCGTTACATTTTCCCTCAAAATAGTTTGTGCAACCTGCAAAACGTTTACCAGTTTTCTTGGAGTGTAGAATTACAAGTTTTCCGTCAGCGCATCGTGGGCAGGCTCCAATGGTTAGTTGCTCTATCCTTGCTTTTTGTAGCGCTTTACTTAACTGGGTGCCGATTGCGTTTTCGTTCACTTTTAGCTCATGAAGGACAGGTTTAAGCGTGGACACGGCACTTTGAAGGACGTTTGCCTTTGTTTCGTTACCCTCTTGTATTTTATTCATTTGTTCTTCCAGCGTTCTTGTCAGCTCTGGCGAGACGATTTTTGGGCAGTATTTTGAGAGGACTTCTATAACTTCGAAACCAAGGTCACTTATGGTTATGTTGCCTGTTCCCTGCAGGTATTTGCGGTCATAGAGGGTTTGTATCGTTGCCGCGCGTGTGGCTTTGGTTCCAATTTCCTCTTTTTCCATCTTCTGCAGAAGTATGCGTGGATTATACCGTGGAGGCGGTTTAGTGAACTGCTCGTTTAAAACTACCTGCTTAACGCTTACTTTTTCATCTTCGGCAATGGGCGGCAGAGAAGTGTCCTTCAACTGGACATAGGGTTTGTAAAACTTGAGCCAGCCCTCCATCAACGTCCGTGCGCCATTCAAAAGAAAAGCGTGTCCGTTTATACCAATGGTCACGTTTACGCTTTGGCGGATTGCAGGTTCACCAAACACCGCCATGAACCGTTTAACAATAAGGTCGAAGATGTTTCTTTCTGCAGTCGCAAGCGGTTTTTCAGGCAGATTTCCAGTCGGGTAAATGGCTGGGTGCGCAGGGTCAAACTTTTTGCCTTCGTTAGGTTTCAACTTCGGTTTAGAGAGGAGTTCAGCGGCATATGTTGCGTAAGCAGGAGTTTTTGATAGTTTCTTTAGTATTGTTTTGTAGCCGATTGCTGGTGGAAGTTTTTGGCTGCTTGTGCGAGGATAAGAAATTAACGCGCCTAAGTACAGATGTTGGGCGATGTTTGAGGTGCGCATAGGTGTGTACTTGAATACTCGGTAGGCTTCACTCTGCAAGGTGCCTAAGTCAAAGGGTAGCGGCGGATTCTGCGCAAACTCTTCTATTGCAACCTTGTCTATTTGTCCTTCTTTGGTTTTGCAAGCGTCCCTTATGGTTGTGGCTTCTGCCAAAGAATCAATGATTTTTTCGTATTGGACTTCGAAAGCAGTGTTATGTATGCTTATTTTTGCAGTTATGGTCCAGTAAGGCGTCGGGACAAAAGAGTTAATGGTTTTTTCTCGTTTTTCTATGAATTTGAGGGTTGGTCCCTGCACTCTGCCCGTGCTCAGTGTTGCGTATTTTCCGCTATTTGCTTTTGCCGCTGAGGTTAGGGCTCTGGAGAGGTTTATGCCGTATAACCAGTCAATTTCATGACGGGTTAATCCCGCTTCGATGAGGGCGAAGTCTAGTTGGGGCAACAGGTGCGCGTACGCTTCTTGCAGTTCCTCCACTGTTAGGGTTGAATATTTCATCCGTTTAGCAGTCTTTTCTTTGCCACCACAAGCATACTTGAGTATAGTGTAGCCTATGATACTGCCTTCCACATCGAAGTCGCAAGCGTCCACAAAGACATCAGCATTTTCTGCTAGCTCAGCAATCACTTTGAGCCAAACACGAATCCTTGAGGCATCACGCTCGGCTTGGTAGCGGGGAACCCAATGGTAATCAAAAACAGGAAACTCACGCTTGCCCTTGCTGGTAACTGTATAGAGGTGTCCTAACGCTGGAACCACAACTATGTCGCCGTTTCTGTAGGCTTCATAATATGGCACGCCTCTGCTGACGGCTTTTTTGGGTGCGCTATTCGTGTCTATCGCCAATGCTATTCTGTTTGCTGCATCAGGCTTTTCTGTTATGACCAGAGTATATTTTTTCAAGCGCTGTTAACCCGCTATCAATGCAATGTTTCTCTCAGCCACATAAGCTTTACAGAAAAAGCTATCTGCTCAACAGCAAGTCAGCGGTTAGGTTTTCTAGCAACCAATAAATATTTCATAAATATGTAACTACGGAGAGGTATTGGGATGCCGCAACGTGTCATCTGCCATGGATGCAACCATGTTTTGTATGAAGGGGTTGAGCTTAAACCGCCAGATGAAGTTATTCAAGAGAATGGTGGAAAATGTCCAAAATGCAACAAGAAGTTGTCTTTGTTGCCCATAGATGTGGAAGTTAAACCTGTAAGTAAGCGTTGAACCAAAATTGGCGGCTTCCATAAAAAAATATAGTGATTTGTCAGTTGAAACGCATTGGGAGAAAGCTGCAAAAACAAGAATGGGCAAATACTTAACAAAAATTGAAACCGATTTTATTTCTAAATCAGTAGACCTCTCCCAAGAAAACATTGCTGTCATGGATGTTGGTGCAGAAGCGGGACGTTTTTCATTATTGCCAGAAACCAGCAAAGCTACAGTTGTAAGTGTTGATTTGGATTCTTATGCGCTAAGACGGCTCAAGTTAAAGACTAACCAAGTTAATGTTATCCAAGCCGATGCAAGAAATCTCCCCTTGAAAGAAGAACTGTTTGATATAGTTTTCATGATTGAGGTTCTCGACTATATCCCTGACGTAGAAGCTGCTTTTGCAGAGGCAAAGCGAACTTTGAAGCCAAACGCTTCCTGTGTTTTATCTTTTGGTAACAAATCCAGTTTAAAAGCAAAAATAAAAGCAATGCAAGGAAAACCTTATCGCCATTCCTACAAAGAAGTCATGCAGAAGCTGTCTAAAACAGGGTTCATGATAAAAAGCAAGAAAGGGTATAGTTGGTTACTCTTTGGCAGAACTTCTCAAAGCCCGCTGGTGCCAATTTTTACAGCGTTCGAAAAGTATCTGGGGCTTCGAAGAGTTGTCAGGTTTAGTCCTTGGGTAATAATACATGTTTTAAAGCCAGCCTGAACGCTCTGAATCTTATGAGTGCCTTTTGGAAAGCCATAAATAAACGTCTAATGAGTAGATTAATATTTAACCGCGAAAAATACTAACAATCGCATATACACGTGAGAGATGGCTAAAGTGGGGGAAACTATTAAGGAACGGCTCGGAAGTTTAAACTCAATTTTCGGTAGACTACGAATCCAAGTAAGCCATGGCACAATCATAGCTTACTCAGCGCTTTTTCTCATACTCTTCATCGCCTTTACGGTTCGCATGTTGCCGATACGTTGGGAAAACATGGCACAAGGTCCCGTCCTTCTCAACGAGTTTGACCCCTACTACCAATACAGCATAACCAATCACATGGTAAACAACGGCTTGCTTTCACCTTACTGGCCAGACGGATGGGTTAACATGCAGAAATGGTACCCAGACGGCTTAGACATGTCCAGTTCGTTGCCTGCTTTGCCAATGACAGCAGCCGTTCTCTACCAGATTGTTTCACTATTTGGAGCAAACATTAATTTAATGACTTTCTGCTCAATTCTACCTGCTTTCATCGCTGTAGTCATATGCTTGATAATGTACTTCGTCGGCAAAGACATGGGCGGAAGAACAGTCGGGTTATTCGCCGCTCTTTTCCTTGCGTTATCACCATCGTTCCTACAAAGAAGCTCTCTTGGCTTTTTTGACACGGAAATCCCCGGTGTCTTTGCGTTAGTGTTATTCATTTTCCTGTTCCTGCGGTCACTAGATAGCAACAGGTCATTAAGAGCATCAATATTTTACGCCTTAGGTGCAGGACTTACCCTTGCATACTTTATTGCTGGTTGGGGTGTGGCATACTACGCTATCGGCTTAGCCAGCCTGTTCGTATTCATACTGGTTTTGCTAAAGCGTTACAGCCAGAGAATGCTCATAACCTACAGCATAACCTTTGGTCTGGCGCTGTTTATCGGAACCAAAGTGCCCTACATTTCACTCAACTACTTAATTTCAGGGGCTGTGCTTCCAGTGGTAGCAGTGTTTATCGTTCTTCTTGTCGCTGAACTGTTACGCAACAACATATCCATGCGAAGCAAAATGATACTTACAATCTCTGCAATAGTAGCGATTGTGGGCGGATTTATTGTTCTAGCCATCACAGGGGAACTTGGAAGCATCGCTGGTAAATTCCTCACAGTCCTCAATCCCTTTATCAGAGCTGCTTCGCCGCTGGTCGATTCAGTAGCTGAACAGAGAATCTCAGCTTGGGGCAACATTTACTATGAACTTGGCATAAGCATTCTATTCTTCTTAGTAGGCTTTTACTTCGTTCTAAAGAACCCCACAAACAGAAACATTTTCCTAGTGGTGTTTGCCGCAACATCACTTTATTTCGCGACATCAATGGTTCGCTTGCTAGTCATCTTTGCTCCCGCCTTCGCTATAATCGCAGCAATGGGCATCCTTGGCTTACTCAAACCATTCTACACTCTGCTACAGGAAACGCCGCGGGCTTTGGCAAAATCTAAACATAAATTGGCACGCGTAAGCAAAGAGTACAGCGGCATCGCCGTCTTTGTGATATTCATGATTCTTGTTACAAACTTGGCGTTTTCACCGCAAACAGGCGGAATGCCGCGTGTAATCAACAGCGCTTTCGTCCCAACAGCCATAAGTTCAGCAAGTATACCCGTAGGCGGCGCAGGTCTTTCGGAACCTGTAGGCGCATGGCTTGACGCAGTGAATTGGCTCAAGAACAACGTAAAATCAACCGACGTTGTGGTTATGTGGTGGGACTATGGCAACTGGCTCAGCGACCTTGGGAACGTAACGAGCCTCGCAGATAACACTACAGTGAACGCCACGCAAATAGAAAACATCGGCTTCATATTCATGGGCAACGAAAACCAATCAATGAGGATGCTATCTAACTATAATCCAGAACGCACCAAATACATAGCTGTTTTCACCGTGCTTGGAATAAGTCAATCCTCCAGTGGAACTTCATCATACGTTGCATACCCGCAAGGTTACGGCGATGAAGGCAAATTCTATTGGATGGCAAAAATCTCAGGTCAAGCCCAACAAAGGCTTACGAATCAGGGATACATGACGCCAACTTCAACTTGGACTGACGAAACAGCCTTCGGAAGCACCAATCAGCAAACCAATCTGTGGGACTGGAACACTCAAGGTAAAGCAACAACAATCTACAAACTGTTAAGCTATGTTGAGACGCAATATTGCACCAGAATGACAGAAAGCGGAGTCAGCGTAAGTCCACATGAAGAAGGCGGAACACCAACATACTTCAAAGAAGCATACTTCTCAGGCATAAACGTATCACCAACCCAATACGGCATAGTTCCAATCGTTGCAATCTACGAAATCAACTGGGACGCATACAACGCGGCAATGGGCATAACTGGCTAAACAGGAAGCGAGCAGATTGTTTCCAAAGGTTCCAGATCAGCACAAAGTTGATCGACCTTTAATCCCCAACGGTTTAGGCGTTCTCTACATTTTGTTTACAACCGTTTACCTTTTCCTACTCTACTTCACAGGACTTGCTGGAACTGGTTCTGCTGTGTCTGCACCCTTAACCTTAGCGGCATGCATACTTTTCGGAGGCTTCATGGGGCTGCTTGATGACTGGATGGACCTGAAATGGCGCTACAAAGCATTCATGCCCCTCATCGCTGCTTTGCCGCTAATTTACTTCGCCCTCGCCAACGCCGAAACCATCAGAACTTCAATCTCGCTACCATTAATCGGCACCATACAGTTCGGCGACTGGTACTTTTACTTGATTATCCCGTTAATCGTCATGATAGTAACCAACACAGTGAACCAGCTCGGCGGCTTAAACGGCTTAGAATCAGTCTGCCCAGCTATAGTGCTCACAGGCTTGACGGTGCTATCCCCATCGTACTTGCTTATGCTTGGACCCCTAATATTTTGGCTCGTCCTAGCCACCTTAAACTTCACGGGCAAGATTTTCGTGGGCAACTCTGGCTCCTTTGCAATTGGAATGACCATAGCCGCGTTTGCAATAATTTCCGACCTCAAATTTAGTTTGCTGGTTTCGATTTTGCCCTACATTTTTAATTCATCCATAATCCTGCTCTCAGTTTTCTTTACGCACAAAAAAGCAGATGTTCACTTTGACGGGCAAAAAATGTATTCTGAAAATAGGCGAAGCTTAGTTACGGTGCTAACTTACAAGCGCCCCTTAAGTGAGCGTACCGTAGTTGCTCTAATAGCGTTGATTGTTGGTTTGTTCACATTGCTGGGTGCTTTAACGCCGCTCCTGTTCTAATTTTCAAGCGGAAAAAGGGCGCTTAAGCGAACATTTGGTTTAATGGAAAGGCTCAAGTGTGCACAGCACAACCTGAAGCTTGGAAAAACTTATAGTATTTATTATGGGGGCTATTGAAAAATTAAAAAACTATTCTCTTCTTGTTTTAGCCATTATCTTTTGGGCGATTTCAAAGTCCTTGGTTGTGTTCACGTTTAAAACAACCTCTGTGTCTTCGGTGATTATGGCGCTTGTTTCAATCTTGCCTTCGCCTTGAATTTTAGCACCGTTAACGATGTTGACGCCTGAAACTGCATACCACACGCCCTTGTACTCGTCAGTGGAAGAAACAGATAATCCCAACTCTGCCCTTTTTTCTATAGGAACAAACACTGCCAAAAAATCCTTCCCGCAAACCTCAAACGCATCAACAACATTGTCCAAGAACTGTCCAGTTATCGCAGGCACATCAGAAGGCATAGTCAGCACTGGCCCCATCAAATTAGCTTTCAGAACAGCTTGCTTTAAATCGTTATGATAACCCTTCGCATCAGTACGCAGAACCCGCCAGCCTCTTTGTTGACAATGCTTTTCAGTCTCAGGGGTGTTGGTGCTAGTAATTACATAGAACTCTGAAACTTTCTTTGCTCCCTCCACTGCCTCGCAAACCCAATCAATAAGCGGCTTACCCAAAAACGGCAACAGTGGCTTCTCAGTTTGCAATCCCATGCGGGTGCCTTTGCCGCCAGCCATAATCAAAGCAGGAACCTTCAAAGCAGCATCAACACCACCGCAAGCACAACCAGCACCACAGCCCTCGCAACCTCGTTAGTTGCCCCAATAGTGTCACCTGAAACTCCGCCAAAAACGCTCCGCGAAACCCTCTCCATCAAAAAAGCCACTGGAATGCTAACCAGCACTATAGCAACGGCGGCTAAACCTAACAAGGCATTATCCAAGAAATAGAAAAGCGGAAAAACAATCAAAACAGCAATCACATAAGCAACAATGTTTAGCTTCTTTTTGGCTTTAGACAGAAAAATCGAGCCTAACCCCTTATGCGAAGGCTTGCCAACCCAAACTATTGTAACCATCGCCAACTTTGCAGAAACCTCTGCCAAAATAATCGCTCCAAAGGCAAACGCTGGATTAACCAAAAACAACCCAACACAAGCCAAAAACTCCACAACAATTGCCAAAACAGCACCAGCAGACGTAACAGTCCAAGCGTGAGCCACCATTTTGCGGTCATGAACATTACGCAAACCAAAAGCGTTGCCCAAATCGATTAAGCCGTCGAAGTGCTGGAGTCCAGTTATAACTAAAAGAAAAGCCACGGTCATCGCGGCAGGAATCAAGGTTGCCAAAAAACCAAAAGGCAACGAGACCAAAGAATTCGCTAAACCAAGCAGAAACCCCACGATGTAGCTTGTAGCTACAAAATACAATGCAGCCAACAAGCCAATGAACCCGCCAATCAACGGGAACAGATACACATGTTCAGCTGTAGTGAAAACAAAATCTTCCTTTCCTCCTACCGGTATGATGGTTAGGAAAGATAGCAAATCCCTAAAAGTTTTTATAGTTTTCACAGGCGACATATACCTAAAACTTACCAATAAAGAATATAGGCTTTGTCGTGAACTCGATGGCGCAACTTAAGGGGGAAAAAATTCTAGTCACTGGTGGAGCAGGCTTTATAGGTTTCCACTTGTGCAAAAAACTCTCACAATTAACCGACAACTTGACGATTTACGATAACTTGTCAAGCGGGAAAATAGAAAACGTCCAAGATGTGCCAAAAGCAAAATTCGTAAAAGGCGACATCTTAGACACCAAAAAACTCTACGGACTAGAAAAAACCGATTTGATCTATCACTTAGCGGCACAAGTCGTCGTGCCCTATTCCATGGAGAATCCGCTGGAAGACTTCGAAACCAACGCGAAAGGCACGCTATGCGTTCTTGAAAAGGCACGTAAAGACGATGCAAAACTAGTTTTTGCCTCAAGCGCCGCCATTTACGGCAACCCAACACAATTGCCAACCAGCGAAGATTACGGTTTTCACCCGTTCTCCTGCTACGGCTTATCCAAGGTAGTCGGGGAAGAATACTGCCAAATGTACCATGAACAATATGGCTTAGATATTGTAATCACACGCTTTGCCAACGTTTACGGGTTAAGATGCCATGGAGTCATCCACGATTTTCTTGATAAACTTGCGAAAAACCCAAATAAGCTGGAGATAATCGGCACTGGTCAGCAATCACGCGATTTCGTTCATGTTTCTGATGTTGTTGACCTCTTAGTTACTGTTGGCTCGCTTGAATCAGCTAACGGCAAAACCTACAACGTGGGTCTTGGGAAAACCACAAAAATCATCGACCTAGCCAAAATGATACTTCAAATCCTTAACCTGCAAGACAGAACTGTTGTGACTACTACAGGTGTATCTTGGCAAGGCGACATCCACACCATATGGTTCAACAACGAAAAAGCAAAGAAAGAACTCAACTGGAACCCCAGAGTAACCTTAGAAGACAGCATAAAAGAAGTCATCGCTGACAGGAAAATCTCGATATGAACCCTTCTTCACCAATTCGAGGATTACTCGCTCTTCTGCGGCTTCCCTACTGGCTCATGACAGGCGGGCTCTCGCTTCTAACGGCGTTTGCCATCACCAAAAGCATGATTGAACCACTAAACATCCTGCTCATTTTCTTCTCCATGGCATTTATCACATCCGCAGGATTTGCCATAAACGATTACTTTGACCGAGAAAGCGACGCAGTAATCAAGCCGAAACGCCCCATTCCTGCAGGTTCACTCTCGCTAAAGCAGGTGGTGGCTGTTTCAGGCGTGCTTTTTGCGTTAGGTTTGGTAATGGCTTTTTTCATCAACTGGTTAAGCTTCGCCATTATTGCGGCTGATTCAAGTTTGCTTTTAGTTTACTCTTACATGGTTAAACGCAAATCTGGTTTCATCGCGAATATCTTGGTTGGAATTTTAACTGGTACAGCATTCTTATACGGTCAAGCCTCAATCTCTGGCACACTAACTTTGATTTCATTGAGTCTTTATCCGATTGCTTTCGGAACCATCGGCGGCAACGTCCTTCGTGACGTACTTAGTGTAGAAGGAGATTCCAAAGTTGGTTACCCCACGCTTCCGCAAAAAATCGGCAACTACAACGCCACCAAAGTTGGAGCAGTGTTTTTCTTGCTGACAGGCTTGCTTGCGCCTCTGCCTGCCTTGCCTTTGTTCCAAAATCACTTTACAGTTTACTACTTGCCGCTTATTCTCCTCTGGAGTGCACTCCTCATTTATTCTTCCATACGTTTGATAACTTCAGGTTCCTCACTGCAAAATGTACGAAAGTACGAGCGTATCGTAACCATGTCGATGATGCTGCTTCCCTTAGCATTGATAATTGAGGCACTGGTACCGTTGATTGGAGGACTACTGTGACAAAAACCAAGAGTATATGTCCTGAGTGCCAGAAAAAAATCGATGCGCAATTAACTGAAGTTACGGACAAAATCTTAATTACAAAAGTATGCCCAGAGCACGGCGAATTCAAAGCCACTCACTGGCAAAGCAAACCCATTTTTGATCACATGCTAAAATATGACCAGTACCAGTATCTGGGCGACCTGAACGCGCCTAAAAACCCTGAAGGGTGCCCCTACAACTGTGAAAATTGTAAAATTCACGCTTCAGGCACGGTAATCGGCGTGATTGATGTTACTAAAAGATGTAACATGAGATGTGCAATTTGCTTCTCTACGTTTCCAGAGCAGGAAGTAGATTATGAACCCACCAAAGAAGCACTAATCGAGATGCTTGAGTTCGTAAGCAAAGCCAACCCCAAACCGCCAGCCATCCTGTTTTCTGGTGGCGAACCCCTTGAACGCGAAGACATGCCTGAAATCATCGGCGTTGCCCATAAACTGCGCTTCATGACTATCTTGGCAACGAATGGAACACATTTAGTTGACACGCCAGGGCTGGCACAAAAGTTGAAAGATAATGGCTTAAACATTGTTTACTTGTCATTTGACAGTTTTCATGAAGATTTTAACAAGAAAGTCAGGGGACAAGAACTCTTAGACATAAAACTCAAAGCTATCGATGTATGCCGCAAATACGACATTGAAATTATACTCGTAAACACTTTGATGAAAAGTTTAAACGATAAAGAAGTCGGCGACATGATACGTTTCGCCGCTAAAAACACTGACATAATCAGAGGCTTAATTTTTCAGCCCATCGCTTTCACTGGCAGAGCAACTGAGAACCCTTTCCGCGAGAATTTTAGGGAATGGTCTTTTGCTGAAGACGTGGAAAAACAAACCTACGGCGAAATAAAAACGACTGATTTGTTTCCCATGTCGGTTATGACTTCTCCGATTAAGATAATGCGGAAATTTATGCAGAAACCTTGGCCGCTTTTCTCTTGCAGCCCCCAGTGTGGTATTGTTAACTGGGTTTATGTTTCAAAAAGCGGCAAAATGTTTCCCATTAACCGTTTTGTAAACTTTGAAAGGTTCTTCAATACCATTCGCCAAACTGCTGAGACGGCTGAAAGTAGAGGTAAAATGTCTTTGCTTTCATCACTTTTCATGGCTTCGATGATATCGATGAACATGGTCTTAGTTACCAAGGAAGTCGGCATGCATACCCTGATGAATTCAATCATACGGATGCATCTTTCGCCATCTTATAAGTCACTGGGCAAAATCCGCCGAAGAATCTTTCTGCTCGGGTGCATGGCATTCATGGACTCATACAACTTTGACGTTAACCGTGTACGCCGATGCGTAGTCCACTATATTACGCCTGATAAGAAGATAATTCCGTTCTGCGCCTACAACAACGTGCACCGTGTAGCCATAGAAAAAGCATACGCTGAAAGACAAAACCAAATAAACAAACCTAAACTTGTCGTAAAAGCAACCATTAAGAAGCCCAAAATAAAATCGTGACTTTTCCCACTAAACTATTGGTTAGTTGTTACTTCGATGTTTAAAACGCAGTAGTTATGTGTAAATTCGTAGCTTCCTGAGTCCCCCAGCCGCCAAAGCTCAAAAATCACTGAGTAACTGCCCACTTCCTTTTGAGTCATGGTTGCAGAGTGGCTCCAGTTATCGCCATCTTTTAGGGTAAAATCGTAAATTTCGATGGGTTGGCTATCAATCGGAAATGTAGAGATGTATTCGGTAACTTTGACTTGAACCTGATAAGTCTGGTTTTCAGCTCCGCCCATATGGTTTTCAACAATGACCTTTACACTAAAAGTGCTGCTTTGGTTTACCACTAAAACTTCAGGATAATCAACCGCTTTATTGTTTGCGTCAAGCAAGTAAATCGTATTGTATGCTTCTGGTTGCGGTCTAAGCACAAGATAGTACCCTGCGATTATAGAGGATACAATTATTAATGCTAAAAGAATGGCGACCAAGTAGCCATTGTCATCGTTTAAACCGATTCTTCTTCCAATTCTCTTGGCACTTTCTAAACGTATCCGCATCCAGAAATCCTCTGAATATTGTGCTAAATATTTCAATCCCTGACTTAAATCTTCTCAGTTTCGGCTTGCCATACTTTCGCGCCTTGTACGTTGTGGGGATTTCAACCATAATGTAGCCTTCCCTAGCGAACTGTATGAGCATCTCTGTTGCGAAAGCCATGTCTCCCTCTTTCAAGTGGACGCTATTGATTGCTTCGCGCGATATAGCCCTAAAACCTGACTGCGTGTCACTTAAGAACTGGCTAAAGACAAAGTCGTAGACGAAAGTGATGACCTTGTTGCCGATAAAATTCATCAAGCCCATGGCTTTGTTGGGGTCATACATGCGTGTGGCTAAAACCATGTCGGCGTCTTTCTCAATCATTTTCTCTATCATGCGGTTCATGTGTCTAAACTCGTAAGTGCCATCGCCGTCAACCATGATTATGATGTTGCCTTTGGCGTTTTTCATGCCTGTCATGAGAGCTAAACCATAGCCACGTCTGGGTTCAATTATTAGCCTGCAGAGTTTAGTTTCTTTGACCTTTTCTATGGTGCCGTCTGTGGAATTTCCATCTACCACAATGATTTCTTTGGGGTACGCTAAGTCTTTGTGTATCGTTTCAATTGCTTCTTGAATGTTTCCTGCTTCGTTAAGTGTCGGAATGACCACCGAGACCATTTCAACTTTTGATGTCATTTGCTAACATCCAATTTTCCAAAGGGCTATATATCTTCCGCAACGATGTTAAATAAGCTCTTCGTATATCTCCGAAAGCCGCTCAACGTTAGCATCCCAACCAAATCTCTCCTCTGCCACCGCTCGAAGCTCGCCTCTACGCGAAGAAAAGTCGTCCTTGGCAAAATCCAAAATTGCCTCGGCAAGCAACTCTGGCTCATTAGGAGGCACCAGCTTCCCGTAATCCTTTACCATGATTTCTTTTATTCCGCCAACGTTGGTTGCTATCACAGGCAACCCGCAAGCCATCGCTTCGAGCGCCACCAAAGGTAACCCTTCCCCAGACTTTGACGGCAACACAAAAACATCTGCAACGTTATAATAAGATGGCAAATCCTCATCCTTGACAAAACCTGCAAGCCTAAAGTTCTTCTCAATTCCCAACTGCTCAATCTTTAACTTGACACTGTTAGAATCTGGACCTTTACCCACAGCAACAAACACAATCCGCGGATTCTTCTTAACCGCAATGTTTGCGCTGTCAATTAGCGTGTCAATGCCATTCTTGTAAACAAGTCGCCTAACCGTCAAAACCACAACAGCATCCTGTGCGATGCCGAGTTTTTTGCGCATTTCCCGTTGCTTGCCCTCTATCAGTCTAAATTTTACCAAATCAACCCCATTATGGAGCACAGTGACTTTGTTTGGCTTGGCACCTAGACTCAACACGTAATCTTTGGTGGCGTTGCTTACCGCAATAATTTTGTCCGCATCCCTGAGCGTCTGCTTTCCAACGGCAAGGTCGTTTAACCTTTCAATTTCGTTAAAAAAATTGTCGTACTCAATGAAAGTGTTGTGCTGCGTGAGCACGAAAGGCTTTGAGTACCATTTAGCCAGCTTAGCCGCAAGAAGTGAAGTCAAGTATGGGTGCCCATGCGCGTGAACTATCTTGCTTGATTTGACCGCTTTCATAAATGTTTGAAGGCTCGTCACTGTCGGAATCGAATAAGGAATTCCAAGGCGAAAGCCAGTGTTCAACGATTCATAACACTCAACAGGTATGCCCTCAACAACATAACTCTTGGGGGTGTCGATGCGGTTCGTGACGACCATGGGCTCAAAACTTTTTTGGCGCAAACGCTTACTCTGCTCATAAACAACTTTCTCGATTCCACCGACATGCGGCAGGAAGGTGTGTGTAACTATGCATAGCCTTGTTTGCACCATGGGAGCCCAGCGGGTAAATGCTCAATCACAAACTATTATAACTTATGGTAAACCACGGCAAACGATAAACCTAATGAAAAAATAAGCAAAAGGCGGTTCTACGCTTTTTCTGCAGCCTTCAAAGCATAAGTGTACACGTTTGAGGACACACCAGCCACCAAACCGCCAATCGCATCATTGGTAAGCGGCGGCAACAGCTTCAGAACCCCAGGTTTTGCTTGGTCGAAGCGGACAAACTCAAACGTGCCTCTTGCTCCACCAATGTAGTTCGCAATTGCGATGCCGATGAGTTCATCAGCAACTAGTCCTGGCCTTCCCAAAAACCTCTCCTTGGTTAACCCTGGAATCAAACCCTTCTCCGCATCTTCCTGCGCACGGAAGGCGGCAACTATGAGAGTGGAAACGTTAACATCATTTAGAGCATCAAGAAACTCTTCCCTAAGCAACTCAGCGGCTTTTGCCTCGCTTTCTATGCCTGGGTGAGGCACAAACATTTCAAGCGCGCAATGAATCAGGCTCTTTAACGAAATATCTTTCTTTTCGAGGTACTCCAGCAATGGCGGAACAGTGTTAGTCATTTTGTTTTACCTCACGGTTTACTGGTGAAGTTTGTTTTAAGTGTTGCGTGACCTGATTACCGTAAGCCTTATATGAAAACGTTGGATAAACCAACCACACTTAGTAGTGATAATTTGCCGAACATCAAGAACAGAAACCTTATTTCGTTCAAACTTTTACTGAAAAGAAAATTAATTGAAATTTTGATTAGTAAAAGCCTGTTTTTATGGTTGCATGTTTTTGAGATACACAACGAATGGTTTATGGTGAAGGCAAAATAGAGGAGGAAAAAAATGAAAGTTGTAGCATCATGGAGCGGCGGAAAAGACAGTTGCTTTGCTTATTATTTAGCTGTCCAGCAAGGACACAAAGTCATGAACCTTTTAACGATGATGATGAGCGAGTCCAAATCAAACTTCCACATGATACCCGTCGGTATTCTTGACGCGCAAGCAAAAGCTCTTGGGATTCCGTTGATTAAAAAAACCACAACTCCCGAAACTTACGAGCAAGATTTCAAAGCCGTACTGAAGCAGTGCAAAGATAGAGGCGCAGAAGGCTTAGTCACAGGCGACATTTACGAAGTAGCTGGACATGAAGAAGGTTGGCTTGGCAGAATCTGCAGAGAAGTAGGTTTAACACCTGTAAAGCCGCTGTGGATGGGCGACACAAAACAAATCTTTCAAGACTACCTCAAAACTGGATTTAAAGCCACGGTCGTCCGCACCAAACTGAGCTTGCTCGGCGTGGACTGGCTTGGAAGAGTGCTAGACTCTAAATTCTATGACGACATCTCCAAACTTGATAATGTTGATCCATGCGGTGAAGGCGGCGAGTACCACACCGTGATTACGGACGGTCCTACGTTCAAGGAAAAAATTGAGCTTACAGAAACAGAAAAGCACAAGTTAGACGGCGGCTACGGATATCTAGAAATCAAAAAATACAAAGTAACACCAAAATGAGGAAGGACGCCGTATGGATGTTCTAATCGCTAATAATGAGTTAAAAGCAAAAGCCTTCATGGAAGAAATCGAAGGCAAAAACCCCTTATTCATCGCTACAATCGCCACCACTGAAACAGGGAAAATCCCAGGGTTATCGGCGGCTGGTGCGAACCCAGATTTCACTGATTTCACCCCGCCAGCGGATGCTGAACTTTTGCTGTTGGGCAAATGCAAATCCATTCAAGGTGTCCCAATTACTCCTGATGGCATTCCGACACCAGCCCTTATAACAACTTCTGCTTTGCACTTAGCCGACATTCCAGTGTTAATTGTGAATGGTGGTGTGAAGGTTAAACCGCAGATTCCTTACGTTGACTTAGGCGGCAACTCAGGACGAGACATTCGAAGCGGCGATGCTGTTGACAATGTTGAGGAAGTTATTGAGCGAGCAAAAATTTTAGGCGAACAGCTTGCTAAAGCGTCGGATTACTTAGTTATTGGAGAGAGCATTCCCGGCGGAACCACAACTGCGCTTGGTGTTCTGTCGGCTTTGGGCGTTGAAGCCGAGGGTAAAGTCAGCAGCACACTTCCAGAAAACCCGCATGGCTTGAAGGCTGAGGTTGTTGCGGCTGGCTTTAGAGCTGCGGGCGAAAAATTCGGAAGTCTAAAAGGCAACCCAGTGAAGGCGATTTCTTGTCTTGGCGACCCGATGATGCCCGCGATGGCTGGATTGGTCATCGGCGGTGCGAGGCAGGTGCCTGTTTTGATGGCTGGTGGAACCCAGATGACTGCTGTTTTAGCTGTGATTAATGCTCTGGAGCCTGATGCACTCTGTAACGTGGCTGTGGGAACGACAAGGTGGGTTGCAAAAGACAAATCATCGGACATATGCGGTATTGTTAAACAGTTCTGTCAAGTGCCCATCTTAGCCGCCGATTTGAACTTTGGGTCCTCAAAGTTCCCGGGGCTCCAAATTTATGAAACTGGGCTTGTAAAGGAAGGCGTGGGCGCTGGCGGGGCATCGATAGCAGCTATGGCAAAGACTGGCGGTGCAGTAAACAGGGAAATTCTTCTTAAGGAGATTGAGCGTAATTATGCCTTGTTGATGGGTATAAAGTGACAAGGCTTGGTCGTTAAAGAACTAAAAAATCTCCTATCTTTCCTAACCGTTTTTCCAGTGGCGATGGATAAGGATTTGCTCACTGATTGTGCTAAAAACATGTGGGCTTTTCCACTCATCGGCGCCTTCATCGGTGCGTTAGCTGGCTTATTCGGCTGGGTGATGTTATACTTCTTGCCAGGCATTGTCGTTGGCGGTTTAGTTTTAGCTCTACTGCTATGGATGACTGGTTTGCACCACACTGATGGATTGTTGGACTTCGGTGACGGTGTCATGGTGCATGGTTCAGCCGAGCATAAGGTTGAAGTTATGCATGACCAGTTAACAGGTGCAGGAGCGATTGGTTTGTGTTTGATGACTTATTTGATTACGGCTTTTGCTTTCGTGGCTCTCGGTGGAAACGTGTTTATCGGGCGTTTTGTTATTCCCATTATTGTTCCAGCGTTGATTGTAGTTGAGTTGTCGGCAAAGCTTTCTATGGTTGTGGCTGCTTGGGCTGGAAAATCGGTTCATCAAGGAATGAACTCCTCGTTTCTGGAAGCCATGCATGGTCGTGGTGGCAATTGGCGTTTGCTTGCGGCTTTAGCGTTGTCTTTTGTTGTAGCTTTGCCATTGTTGAGTTGGAGAGGTGTTTTTGCGGTAATCGCTGGAGTTATTACGGGTCTAGTTATGGTTTCCATCGCACACAAGCACTTTAAAGGCGTAACAGGCGACGTGTTTGGTGCTACCAACGAGATAGCCCGAATGGTTAGTGTGATTGCATTGTTGGCGGTGGCTGCATGGTAATTGCGCTTGTTATGGCTGGCGGCAAAGGCACACGCATGAAACTCGCCGAGGAAAAACCGCTCATAAAAGTCTGCGGCAAACCCGTCATCGAATACGTGCTTGCGGCGTTAAAGAACGCTAAAAAAATCGATGATATTATAGTTGCAACTTCAGCTTCGACGCCGAAAACAACACAGTTCATCAAACAATTAGACATAAAAGTCATAGAAACACCAGGCAAAGACTACGTTTCTGACATGGGGTATGCCGTTCAAGACCTCAAACTAGGCGTTTTTTTAGCCATCGCGGCTGACTTGCCGTTGGTGCGAGCCGAAATGATAGATACTATAGTTGAGCGTTATGAGCGATGCGGTAAGCCAGCCTTAACAGTTGCGGCACCGCTTGAAACAAAAACAAAGCTTGGAATGTGCATCGAGTACTCTTTCAAAATGGAAAACCGCGATGTAGTTCCCGTAGGCATTAACGTAATCGATGGAAGCAAACGTTATGGCGATGAATGGCTCGACCAAGACATCTTCCTCTTTGACCGCGAAGAACTTGCCGTCAACATAAACACAGTGCAGGAACTTCAACTTGCAGAACGCTTACTAAAAGAGCAAACTAAAACATGCTCTGGGAACCGTTAGCTACCTACCCCCTATAGGTTTCAACATAGAACCACTATTAGGATACAAATATGTTCAAAATCACTTGGGTTTGAAGAATGCTGCTTTACTTTTTCTTTATTGTTTTAAGCGTTTTTTCAGCTATGGATGCACTGCAGAGCAAGTCGTCGATGGTCGCGGTGAAAGTTGCGAGTTTTCCATCACACTCTATTTGCGTGACCACTTTACTGTTTTCTCTGATGGTTTTAACTTGTAGACCGATTGGGGTTTTGAAATTATCAGGTGAAACCGCTCGTGCAACAGCTTGAGCAGTCTTCTCGTCTTTGTATTCAAGCGTTATTGTCGCTTCCAAGCTTTTCGCCTCGCAACTGTTTACCAACCAAATCATCTACTGACTTAACGAAATCCTCAATCTTGTCTAGGGGCACTTGTGCTCCTGCCGCGATGTTGTGCCCGCCGCCTTTGCCGCCGTGTGCTTCAGAAGCCAAAAGCATAACTTTGCCAAGGTTGACGCCTTTGCTGACTGCGGTTTCGGTTGTTCTAGCTGAGAATTTGGCGGCTTGCTCTTCTTTCACGTTTGCGAAGGCTATAAGCGGCTTCTCGCTGTTTGCTAGGCTTGAGACGATTATGGATGATACTGTGCCGATGATTTTTTCGTTAATAAAATCCTCGCCATATATAACGTAGATGTTGTTGAATTCTCGCATGCGTTCAGGTTTTTCCATCACCCAACCGAGGTACTTGTTTATGTTTTTGCGGTAGTCTTCGAGGATTTTGTTTGCTTCTTCCAAGGCGGCTTGGCGGTCGCCCATGCAGATGGCTATGCCGAGGCTCGGGCGGTCCATTCGTCCCGTCGAGTTCAGCAGTACCGCAAACTCTCTTCCATCGCGTAGTGGAGTGTTTGGTTCTTCTTTGGTTAAAACGTAAATGTAACCGATTAAGTTCTCAACTTCCAGATGCAGACCCTTAGACAAAAGGTGATCAGCTAAAGCAGAGCATAACCGCTTTCGCTCTTCATCGTTTAAGTCTACCAGTGCCCGCCACTTATCGCCCCGCTTGATTGGAATGTTCAAATTTGACAGGAACACTAAGGCTTTGTCTTCTTCGCCGCTCAAACCTGGAATGAACGGGTTGGTCGTGGTAGCAAGCATTCTGTGAATGGGTCGTGTTTCCCTGCCGAAAAAAGTCAAATCCTTCTCCACTTTAAGCAAGCCAGCGGCGACAGCATCATTAACGATTATCTCGTTTAAACAACACAGTTTTCTCTGCTCATACCTGTCCTGCATGTCGCCCAGAGCACCCACCAAAGCGATTGGCGCCAAATCCACGTTCGCTGAATCTACGGCTTTAGCAACAAAATAAGCCACGCCTGAACCGCTGACGTCGCTTGCGCCGTCAATGCCGAATAAGTGCGGGTTAACCTGAACAAAATTACCGTTCGAGGCAGTGCCTGTTATCTGGTGGTGGTCAAGGATTATTATTTTGAAGTTTGGGATTTTCTCGTTGAGCAGGTCAAGGTAGCCACTTCCAAAGTCTGTTAGAATCACCAGTTGCGGCTTGTCAGCGAGAACTTCGCTGATGATTTTCTCGTCAACCCACTGCATCACCCTGATGCGGAACCGCGCATCAAGCCGAAAAAGCGCTTTTCCCATGACTCCTGCAGCAGCAATTCCATCAGCGTCTAAATGCGAAAAAACATGAATGAAGCCGTCTTTCTTTGCCGTCTCTCGAATAGCGTTGGCGGCTTCCTCTGCTGAGGCTAAGAATTGCTTGATGTTTGCTTGCTGCTCAGCCATGTTGCTGTTTCACTTCTTTGGCTTAAAGGCTACGATTGGATTTAAAGCTGGCGCATCCACAATAAAGAATAAAACCCTAAAGTTTGGGGAAAGAAAACCGTTTAGGTTACGGAGGCGATTTTTGCTTCGTACTTCCAGTTCTTAGACAAGACGCCTTCCCGTTTGTAGTAGCGTGAAAGTTTGTGGATTCTGGCTTCGATAATTTGCATGTTGCGTTTGTTGTGGAGGTCTTTCTTGTTCTTGTCCATATGAACCGCAAGCCTCTGCGCCTTCTTAACCAAGTTGCCAAGGTCTTCTGGCATGGTTGGAGCTAATCCTGCGGCTTCAAGCGTGTCACTTATGCTCTTTCCCGTAATTGGCTTCACGAGCGGTATGGCGTATTGGTCTCTTAGGATAGTGCCTATGCTACTTGTGTTGTGACCTTCCTTGGCGAGTTTTATGATGAAGGCTTCTACTTCTTCAGGCTGGTACTTGCACCAGCTTGGAGGGCGCCTGCTGACTGGTCGAATTGAATGTGATTTTCCTTTTTCCTGCTTTGGCATCGTTACACCACAATGTGCACCTAAACCACACTGCACAAATATTTAAAAGTAATCCTATCGAAAGCCAAAAGCTGGAAATTTAAGGGCCATTTAACCGTTCTACCGAGACCGTCGTGTCGCTCTAGCTGCTAAGTAGATGAAGAATCTGGCTATCAAGGATGCTCCTACAAGTATTATTAGTGCTGACCAGAATTGGAACCAACCGTTAAGTGTGCCAGTCAGCAGGAAAATGTTCGCCACAAGGGCTCCGCCAAGCCAGAACACCAAGTTGCCCACAGTTTCAGAAATGCGCCCAAGTGGTGACCGAAACGTTAACCTGAGCGCTAAGATGACAATTTGTAGTATGCCGATGGCTAAGAAAAAATTCATCACAGCCGTGAATACAGTGATGTGTTGGGCTGGATGGGCTGGCGCAGGCAAAGATAGGGTGCTTGAGCCTCCAAGTGGAAAGTGTTGAAAGGTTATGTCTGAAAAGAAATCAAATGTACCATCGATTATGTTAGGTGTTGATACGATTACAAAGCCTAATATTATGAAGAATCCGCCTACTGCTAGGGCAGTGATTAAGCCTTCGTAGATATGTCTGTTTCTGGGTGTTTGACTCATAACTGTTCAATCCACCTGCATAATCTCTTATGTGAGGGTTAGAATTTAACAATTTGTATCGCCTCAGCTTTGGCAGTCATTTTTCTTACATTCGCTTAGAAACATTTATTTAAAAAATTGCTCTCATCCGACGGGATTAAGATGCGATTGAAAGCTCTAGAAGAGAAATACCTCCTGCAAATGGATGTTGAACACGCTTCAAAACTAATCGAGAGAGCACTAAACGAAGTAGGCTTAAAAGATGTAACTGTAAAAAAGTTTGTGCCGCCACGATACTTGCTTATGCAGTACAGCCCAAGCTGGGTAGGCAAAGCATTAGAAATCGAATTCATGTTCCAGAAAGTCGAAGGCGGCACTGAATTGTCAATCAAGTGGCCCTACACAAGAGAAATGCTCAGAAAAGGCGAAAGCCCCGAGTGCTTCTATGATGAGCAAAAGCAAGCCGCTCAGAGAATAGAGCGTTTAATTGAAGAGTTCAAAAAGAAAATCGGGGCAATCGACATTAGTAGCCAATAAACAATCCGTCAATTACTGCTTCCGTTTATACCATTCAGCGAATTTTCTAATTGCATTTGCCCTGTGCGAGTAGCCATTCTTCTCTTCGATGGTCATCTCTGCAAAAGTTTTCTTGCTTCCCTCTGGTTGAAAGATGGGGTCAAAACCGAACCCTGACTTCCCCTGCTTTCTGCGCTCAACTGTGGTTATCTCGCCCTTGGACTCGCCACAAAAACATTCAGGTTCACAAGAAGTCTCTTCATCACAGTACGCTATGACCGACTGAAAAACCGCTCGCCTATCCGTTGCGCCTTCCATCAACTTTAGTATTCCGCTATTGTGGATTGTCTTGTAAGCGTAAGCAGCGTAAGGACCTGGAAAACCGCTCAATGCATCAATGAATAAGCCAGCGTCTTCTACAAAAATCGGCAAGCGGCTCCGCTGGTAAGCGTTTTTTGCGCTTGCTTTGGCTATGTCCTTTAGGTTTTCACTTTGGATTTCATCGCCCTTTAACCTTAGCATGCCTACAGCAATACCGTGCTGGCTCAGGATACTGCATGCTTCATTGAACTTGTTGATGTTGCCTGTGGCGAAAAAAACAACTCTGCCCTTGAGGCTGAAGTCATTGTTTGCGTTCTTCGACATAGCGCCCCCGCCTCTCTATTTCCCTGATTTTCTCATAAACCTTTTCCGCCATTTCAACACCTAAAACCGACGTGTAACCGCACAGAACGCTTTGAAGGCATTCTTCCCAGAACTTGTAATGTGTACTCTGCAGGGCACGCTTCATCAAATGCAAATCTACACCACGCGCTTCTATCTCGGTGTTTTTTTCTCCTAAGCCGAAGTCAACAAAGAACACTCTGCCGTTGCAGCTCAAAATCATGTTTGACGTGGTAAGGTCGCCATGAATCAAGCCATGCTGATGCAGTCGCGCGATGGATTCGCCGATTTTAACGCAAACGTCATGGCGCTGGGCTTTAGCTGCCTTATTCAAAAGTTGCTTAACTTGCTCGCCCTCAATAAACTCCATAACAATCGTGCTCTCAGGCACATTCACCATGTAGATGAGGGGCGTGGCCACTCCTGCGGTTTTGGCTTCATGCATCAACTGTGGCTCATGTATTGTGCGGTAACCACGAATCTGCTTATCAAGCTCGTCTGGACGGTACCGTTTAGGTATGCGCACTTTGATGACAGCTTTTCTGCCATGCCAATCGACGACATAGAGGCTGGCTTCTGCACCTTTCTTTAGAAGTTTTGTTTGGTTTATTTTGTCTATTGTATCCATGGCACATCCACCTTGTCAACCCGCCACCGCAACTTCACGTAACTCTCATCGATTGGCAACACTAACCCATGCTTAAACGCCAACGTACCAGTCCAAGCAATCATGGCACCGTTATCGGTTGCAAACTCGAGCGGAACCACGCTGAAACGCGCATCATGCTCTTCCGCGATGACTGCAAGCATTGATTGCAACCGCTTGTTCGCCGCGACTCCGCCAGTTAGCAAGACTTCTTTCTTTTCGGTGTGTGCCAGCGCACGCTCCGTAACCTCGGTAACCATGGAGAAAGCGTGCTCTTGGAGACTATAACACAAATCCTCCAGTTTGCAATTGCCCCTCTGTAGCAAAGCAGTTGCCGCTGTCAACAGACCGCTAAGCGACAGGTCCATACCCTTCACAACGTAAGGCATGTTTACCAACCTTCTGCCCTTCGCCGCCAGTTTTTCCACGGCAGCACCAAGAGGCAAACCCCGCCTGTGCCTAAGCCCCGCCTCACGCGCAAAAACGTCAAGACAGTTGCCAAGCGCAATGTCAAGCGTTTCGCCGAACACGCGGTAACGTCCCGACTCGAAAGCAGTGACCATAGTGTTGCCTCCTGAAACATATAGCGTCACTGGGTCTGTCGCGCCTGTTTTTAGTTTTCCGATTTCAATGTGAGCTACGGAATGGTTAACTCCCACAAGCGGAATCTCAAGGTACGAAGCCAAGGCTCGGGCAACAGTGGCTCCTGTGCGTAAACATGGTCCTAAGCCTGGACCTTGCGAAAAAGCGATAACTGAAAGTTCTTTTGGTTTTATGCCAGCGGTTTTTAGGGCTTGGTTTAAAACTTTGTCTGCTACTTCGGCGTGGTGTCGTGCGGCTTCTCTTGGGTGTATGCCGCCTTCGGTTGGTATGTAGCCGTCTGACTGATTAGCTAAGATTTCGCCGCCAAAGGTGGCTATGCCTACTCCGAAGTCGTCGGCTGATGATTCGATTCCCAAGCAGTAAGAGCCCGATTCGCGTTTCCTAATGTTCTTCATGCTGTTCCACAGTTATTCGGGGGATACATATTTTTATGTGAATCCAACGCTTATATTACTGTATTATTTGGAATTGACCTAGATATGCCAAAGCGTAATGACCTTGAACAGAAAGCACTCCACTACATCGTTAACACGGGGTTTCAGGGTGTGCTTCAATCAGATTTATGGCGGGAACTTGGCGCAAGTAGCCGTGAAGGCTCCCGCGTCTCGATTAAACTCGAAGAGAAGGGGTTAATTAGACGAGAAAAAGAGCTCCAAGAAGGAAGATGGACATATAGGCTCTACCCAAAGAGGTTGCCAGCCTCCATTGAAACCATTGTGGATTGCCCCTGCTTGCTGTGCCCTGACAACCCGCGATGTGACCCTACTACTGCGATTTCTCCGAAGAGTTGTCAAAGATTAACCGATTGGATACTTAACTTAGGCAAGGAGGCGCCAGATAGCCCGCAAGGTCCAAGCGAACCCAGCATGCCAGAGGATGATTCGGATGCCGAAAGCTTGGATCAAAGATAGAAAACGCGAGTACTACTACCGGAAAGCTAAAGAAGAAAACTATCGCTCTCGGGCTACATACAAACTGGTTCAAGCTAACCAGAAATACGGCTTCATCAGACTACGCGACATAGTTGTTGATTTAGGCGCTGCTCCAGGCGGCTGGATTCAAGCAGCCCGAAAAATGACAGGCAAATATGGCTTTGTTTTAGGCGTAGACTTGAAACCCATTGACCCTTTCACCCAAGAATACATTCGCACCATTGTTGCTGACTTAACCGAGCCTGACGTTGCAGAGCAAATCCTATCTTTTCTGCCCCGCAAAGCTGACGTGGTAATTTCTGACGCGGCACCAAACATCACAGGCGTCTGGGAAGTTGACCACGCAAGACAAATTGACCTAGCAACCAAAGCCATGGAAATCGCCCAACGCATAATGCGGCCAGGCGGCAACTTTTTTGTCAAAGTTTTCGAGGGCGACTTGCTAAATGACTTCATCCAATCAGTAAAGGCTAATTTTGAGGTTGTTAAGATTGTGAAGCCTCAAGCAAGTCGAGCGAAAAGTTCTGAAATGTACCTTTTAGCAATGGGCTTGAAATCGCCTAGCGCCGACGAAACAGAAAGCTAATGTTCCGCTCCGCAGTTCACTGTTTGTGAGGCGAAAAGGAACTGAGAATTATCTCTGCTGATTCAGGCGCTGCAATACTAGACAGTCAGTTTAAGCCAGTTTATCTTGTGGCTTCGGTTTCTGTGCTGGTTGAACCGCCATACAGGGAACCCTCATGCCGATTGGCCGACCCAATTTTTAAGGAAGTTGATACGGGGTTCGAAGCGATTGTGCATGAGGCGGAGTTATGTCTTAGCTTGCTTGGCAACGTGAAAGCTGACGTGGTACACTTAGATATGTCGTTGGGCGGTGTTTCGATTGAAGATTTATCGCCTGTGGAGCTTTCGTATCTGCGTGCCTCAAGAACGGGAAGGCAAAATATCCTTAAAATTCTTCCAAGGCTACGAAAGGTTGCTGGTGAAATAAAACGGCTCCACGGCATTGACATGCTAGCTATTGGTAAAGAGAGCGTTCCTGTGAGGGTTGCTGAGTTAACTGCTGGTGCGGAGGCGGTTTTGTTTGCCTGCAAAAAGGCGGTTGATGATGGCGCGGAGGTTTTGCTTGGTTTACCGCGCATGTGCCAGCCAAGAGTTCTCGATGACCGTGTTTACATGCATTCTTTGATTGCGGCTGAGCATGACCTTAGGGGATTCAGCATTGATGCACAACAAGTTTTAAGAAAGGTTAAATTGTCAGAAACGTTAAACCCTAATGCGCGCGGTTTCCGCGCTGTAAAAATAGTGCCAAAACAAACTTAAGGTTGACTTTGAATGAACTATCCGCAGTTCTGGAAGGAAGCTTCGCTTAGACGCAAAAGAATCTACTCTGTAATCTTTGTGTTAATCCTATCCATAATAGCAACTTTGGTGGGCATGTTAGTTCCTCTTAGCCCGCAAGAAGCGCAATTAATAGTTGACCAACTAAACCGAACAGTAACTGAAAATACTGCTCAAGGCACATTAATCCCGGCTATTTTCATAAACAACTTTTCACTGTGCCTGCTCATGTTCATTCCTCTCATTGGATTAGCAATAGGCCTGTTTATACTATTTAGCACAGGCATGGCGTTTAGGGCTATATTTGACGCACAAGCCGCTAGTGGGCTTTCAGGGGCAACTACACAGATAGAAGCATCGACAGCGATTCTAGCTTTAGCGCTGATAGGAGTAGTATTCCTGCTTGAGTACGTTTCCTACTCAATCGGCATGACAGAAAGCATATGGCTGTTCCGCCGACTATTACAGAATCGATGGAAGGGTGAACTCAAGTACCTTGCCATCTTCATTGGAATTGTTGCGTTGCTGCTGATAGTGGGAGCTATCGTGGAAACGTACACTTTATCGCTTGGGCTTTAACAACCATTTTTTAATTTTTTAGTATTTCCAAGCTTATGTCTAAGGCTTTAACACTGTGAGTTAACTCGCCCATACTTATGACATCAATCTGTGCTTTGGCATAATCTAACAGGTTCTCGCTTGTGATTCCGCCGCTGACCTCAAGCAACACGTTGCCAAACCCAGCTTTTCTCAACATTTCCACTGCACTCTTTGCCTTTGCTGGAGAGAAATTGTCCAGCATAACAATGTCTGCCCCCGCTTTTGCGGCTTTGAGGGCATCCTCAACTGTTGTTACTTCAACTTCGATTTTTTTGGTGAACGATGCTTCAGCTTTAGCTTTTTTTACTGCTTCTTCAGCGTTGCCGATGATTGCTAAATGGTTATCTTTTATGAGAATCATGTCGTCGAGATGGAGCCTGTGCGGGTCTCCGCCTCCAACCACTACTGCTTTTTTGTCAAAATAAAGTAGCCCAGGCGCTGATTTGCGTGTGGCTGCAATTTTAGCTTTAGCGTTTGCTTTCTGCAGTTTTTCTGCAAGCTGCCGGGTTTTGGTTGCGATGCCACTCATACGTGACAAAAGGTTAAGCAGTGTTCTTTCAACTGAGAGAATTGTTTGGGCGTCTCCTGAAAGTTCCATTAGAGCTTGCTTATTTTTGATTTTGTCGCCATCAGCAACTTTGGCTTTCACTTTGAGCCCTACGTATTCGGCTAAAATCGTTGCTTCTTCTATACCAGCGGCTATGCCTTCCTCTTTAGCTATCACGTCTGCTTTTACGGTTAAATTCTTAGGAACAAGCGCTGCTGTGCTGTCGCCTTGTCCAATGTCTTCAGCTAGGATTTGCTTGAGCTTCTCCTCTATAATCCTGCGGGGAATAAACATACTGTGTATTTGTGGCGGTTACTGCTTAAAATTCTTGCTTTTTTAGGTTTAAAAGCGATAGTTAAAAATGAATCAGCCATTACAGTTTACATTATGAGACTGCTACTCAGCTGTTCCGAACTCGGTTTAGGACACGTTTCAAGAATCATACCTTTGGGGAAACGGCTTGAGAAGCATGGTCACGAATTGTTCTTTTTTTCAGGCGGCAAAGCCTACGAACTTTTGAGCAAAGAGTTTAAGCAAGTTTACAAATGCACGCCAATCTCTTGGTACGAAAACGGACACGGCATAATTACTTCTGCCTCTTTAATCAACCTCCTGTTTCCACTGCCGCTTTTTAATTTGGAAAAAAACACGCTTGAAATAAAGAGTTCTAACGCTATGGAAACCATCCACCGCTACTACGACCTTAGAAAAAACATACTCAAAATCGCACCCGACATCCTGATATCGGACGGAGACGTAAACGCGCTTCGCCTTGCAGGACGATGGAAAATCCCAGCGGTCTACATTGAAAACATGATTAGACCAAGCTATGGCTTCTCATCATTCCTCAGTCCAGGCGAACGCTTCATCGAACGCTACTACAAAACCTGCAAAAAAATAGTCATCCCCGACAATCCGCCGCCCTACACGGTTTCAGAATACAGCATCGGCGACATAGCCAACATGGGCTTAGCTGACCGAACCGAATACGTTGGAAGCTTCATAGACACAACACCAGTAAAAGGTGCACAAGAACACATTTTTGCACCAATCAGCGGGCCAATTGGAACCCGCTCTAAACTGCTCAAAACGTTGCTACCGGTGCTTGAGAAGCAAAAAAGCAAATGCATCATAAGTTTGGGTACACCGGGCAAGAAGGCTTTAGCTAAAATCCGCATTCATGAACTTTACACTTGGCTCTCGGCTGAGGAGCGCAGGCAAGCTATGATGAATGCTAAATTTGTGATTTTCAGCGGTGGCCATGCGACATGTTTCGAAACCATAAAGTATGCTAAGCCAAGCATCTGTATCCCGACTCAGCCAGAGCAGTTAGGGAACGCGGCTAAACTGGAAAAGATGAAGTGCGCAATAGTTGCAAAAGGCAGGAATCAGTTGCAAGAAGCCGTAGAGAAGATGGAGTCTGAACTGGGTATTTACACAAGAAACGTTGAGGCGCTCTCGGAGTTTTCAGGTAAATTCAACGGCTTAGACAGGACAGTAGCTATTGTAGAAACTCTGCTGGATTAATGCTGTTCTGCAAGGTTTAGGCGTTTCACTTCGCCGTTGGGTGCTTGTTCCTCAAAAATTATGGCTCTAAACTTGTAGACTTTCGCATCCTTAGTCAGCCAGCTGTCAGGCGGTAGACCTGCTTTCATGCAGCACTGGCACAAAAATTCTTCTTCACACCAGCCCCACTCAACAGGCACCTGCGGCAAGAGCAATCCTTTGTTGTAGCCTCGTTCAATGATTAAGCCGTCTTCGCCGACCTTGATTTTGCTCATGTATTCTTTGGGATTGTTTGCTTCGACGAGTTCTGGCGGTGTTAAGACGCTGACTTCAAAAACAACCTTGTCCAGTTCACTTAGCGCCAAGGGGTAGAACCGTGGGTCCTGTGTTGCCGCGTTTATGGCTGAATCAATAACTGCCTCCGCAAGCGGGTTGGTTGGGTAGGGGTAGCCGATGCAGCCGCGAAGTTCTTTGCTGTTTTTGTTGATGCTGTTTATGGTTACGAAGACGCCGCAGTGTTGGAAGAGTTTTTTTGGTGTGCCTTTTGGGGGTTTGATGGTTTTGTCGTTTTCTAAGTATTCTTTGACGGCGTTTCTGGCAAGTTGGATTAGGAGTTTTCCTTCTTGGGGGGT
This sequence comes from Candidatus Bathyarchaeota archaeon, assembly GCA_026014725.1. Taxonomy (NCBI): domain Archaea; kingdom Thermoproteati; phylum Candidatus Bathyarchaeota; species Candidatus Bathyarchaeota archaeon. The sequence goes on from JAOZHV010000049.1 coordinate 97,360, forward strand.
TAGTTCAAAGCTCATAATGCTACCTTCTACTGGCAGATGTCTAGCCGATTGCTTGTTTTGATAGAAAAGTAATTGGGAAGAGCGGGTTAAAGCTTTGTGGATTCTTCTGTTACGCCTTCCTTAGTTATGATGAGGAAGTCTATGCCGTCGCCGCTCATGGCGTCTCTGCTTATGGCTGACTTTATTGACCGCGTGACAAGTTCTTTTGCTTCTTTGGCGGTCATGTGTTCCTTGTAGCCTTCTTCGATGACGCCTATTGCGATCTCTGTTCCTGAGCCGACCGCGGCATACTTGTCGGGAATAAGTGAGCCTAAAACGTCCAGAACATACAGCGATGGTCCATCCTCATCTAAGCCGCCTACTATGGTTTGTGTGATTAGTGGTGCGTATCTGCGGTTGAACAGTACGTTTGCCATGAGTTTTGCTGCTGACTTCACACTGATTTTTCTGCCCACATCCATGCTGTAGAGGTTGGCTTGCGCCTCCATTTCGCGAGCGAGAATCTGCATGTCTCCGACGAGCCCTGCGCATGCTACGCCGATGCTGTCAGTTACTTTGAAAACTTTTTTGCCGCCTTTACTCATGACAAAATAGCCATAAGTTACTCGTTTTTCAGCAGCCAAGATGACTCCGTCTTTGAAGACTACGCCGACGGTGCTGGCGCCTGGAACCCAAGCGTAACCCTGCTGGGCTTGTTGACCTTGCGGTGGCTGCTGTTCTTGCTGTGGCAGGAGCGGAATTTGAGGAATTTTTGGTAATTGAGGGAGTTGTGGACCATATCCTTCCATAATTTTTCGCCTTTTCGGTTTGATATACACAAGACAATCTATTAAGGTTACTTATAACCATTGTAGCCTGACAAGGTGACCTTCAATGAATGATTCTCAACCGTTGAGGTGCCAGAAATGCAAAAAACCCATCGGTTACGTAACCTCGCTTGCCAAAGGACTGCTTGGTTTCCAGCAACCAGTAACGAATGTTAAGTTGGTGGGGATTTGCATGGAATGCGCCCGAAAAACAAACTGAACGCAGAAACTTTTAACAACAGCCATATCTTTGCAAGACATGACTGCAAGGGGAAAAGCAAGATGATAGGCGTCTATACTCAAAACATTGATGGGGTATGGTTCGGCGTAGCTCTCCGAGAAAAAGCAATCGTAGGCTCATGTTTCAGCGCTAATCAGCAAGCCACCCTAAGTAGCCTCTTGCCCAGAATCCCCTATAATGAGCCCTTCCAAGTTTTCGTTGACCCTTCAGCTTTCGCCAAAAAAGTACTCGCCACTCTAAAGAAAATTTATGACGGTAAGGATGCAGGCGAAGAGGTAGCTTTAGCAATGGATGGCTTACCTGCTTACAGCCAGAAAGTGCTTGCGGCGGCATTAAAAATTCCAGTCGGTTACGTGACTTCTTACGGGGCAATCGCAAAAGCCGCGGGCGGTGGACCCAGAGCAGTCGGGAACGTTATGGCGTCTAACCCTTTCATGCCCATAGTGCCATGCCACAGGGTGGTGAAGTCAGATTTCACCTTAGGCGGTTACGGCGGCGGCTTGAAAGTAAAGTTGGAACTTTTAGGCAAAGAAAAGCGCGGCTATTCATCGCCAAAAGAGGTTCAAGTTGGCGGCGGGCAACTTGAGATTTTTCCCGTTGAATATGTTCTAAGGAAATTTCCTCAGTGTGCGTGGTTACGCAAATCATAAAAGCAGGCGAGCGCAACCTCAAAGGTTGAGGAGCAAACCGTGGTTAACCGTGGTCTCTACGTTGGCAGGTTTCAGCCATTCCATATTGGGCACCTTGACGCCATAAAATATGTTTTAGACCAAGTGGACGAGTTAGTGATAGTCATCGGCAGTGCCCAGTACAGCCACAACAGCAACAACCCGTTCACCGCTGGGGAGAGGTTGGTTATGATTCGCCGAGCACTTTTAGAGGCAGGAGTGGATTATTCGAAGCTGTGGGTTGTGCCAGTTCCAGACGTGCATCTGCACATGCTATGGGTGAGCGCGGTTGAAGGTTACACGCCAAAATTCAACACCCTGTATTCTAATGAGCCGTTGACGCGGAGGCTTTTCATGGAAGCAGGCTACGAGGTCAAAAACATCCCCCTGTTTGATAGGCGAGTCTACATGTCCACCATCATCAGGGAGAAAATGGCTGAGGGCGACAGCTGGAAAAAACTTGTCCCCAAGAGCGTGGCTGAGTTCATTTTGGAGATAGATGGCGTTAACAGGGTTAGGGATTTAGCGCGAACTGACAGGGTGACCTAAACAACTATTTTTTCTTTTGATGCTTGATGGTAGTATCTCCAAGCTAGGTAATACGCAGTAATTATGACTAGTAAAACAACAAAAAGGCTAAAGGGAATATCTATGACCGCAAAGAGGTTGTTAGCTAAATGAAGCAACACAGCGATAAAATAGTACGGCAGAAAGTTTTTCTTGGCAATGCCAAAGGCGGTTATGGCTGTGCTTGAGGTATGAAATACTATCCCTGGAATTCTAGCTATGAACGGCGTATCTAAAAAGAAAACGTATAAGACAAATTCAGCGATTCCAAAGCCTAACCCAATCAGCAAACCCAAAGTTACTATGGAACGTTCTGTTTCACCGTGCCGATAGAAAAGTGGGAAAACTTTGGCTAGCTCTTCAATGAGGGGAGCAAAAATGACAATCGATATGAACGCTGGAAAGTAAACGTAAATTTGGGAAAAGAAAAACGTAAACGGAATGCTCACCAATATTCCCGAGGAAAAGAAGAAGATTAGTTCTTTTATGCCAGGTTTATGAATGGGGATAACGCATTGCCGTTGATTCTCCATAATTATAAGGCTCCAGTAAACAATGAACTAGGTACTTCCTTATCAGCGTTGCCAAACTATTAGAAGCCTGCCGCAATCAAATCAGAGGGCTTCATGAGTTCTCTGAGAAGCACTGTTGCATAGCAGCCTCTAAGCAGCATGAAACTAAGTTTAGCTTGGCAGCCTTCGCCGTTTGTGCCTTCAGAAACGCTTTGCAACTTGAAATCTCTAATTGGAGCACTGACAACTCTCAAACCGCCCTTGCCGCCGACTCTAGACACTGTGTTAAACCGCAATTTGTCTGGCTCCACGCCTTCTTGCGATAAAACTTCCTTTTCAAGCGCACCCATGGCACCCTCAGAAAGCTTCTGTTTAACGCCGAAAACTGGGAGAGCCACACGCAACCTTCCTGCCTTTACTTGAGCGTTAATTTCGTTAAGGTTTTCAGCCGTTGCCACTTTAACCATGCTGGTGAGTGGTAATCCTGAGCGCTCAACCCCAACCACGAAATCTCCAACCGTAGCTTCATTTAGAGGCAACTTATGGTTGATGCGTTCGCTTAGGAAACGGTTGAACAAGTATGACTGGTGTGCTTGAACAAAAAGTGCCAAAAGCTTAACGGGCAACCGTTTGAATGCGCCAACAAAATCAGAGGGGTTCTCAGCCAGATGACTCAGCATTAGCCGCTCAAAACGAAGCTGCTTGGGAAAATTCTCCACTGCTTGCTTGAAATTGCCAGACTCCGCTAGCTCTTGGCGCGCTTGCCTTGAAGCGGGATGCTCATGTACGCTTGGTTTAGCCAAAAAAAGCATGGTTGCGCCCTCAAAATCGCCTTGAGCCAGCGCTTTCCCAACCAAGTGTGTGATGGGGCGTGTGGTGCCGAAGCGTTGGTGCCCAAAAAAGTTTGGGATGCCGCTGACAGCATCAAGTTCGTGTATTGTTTGGGCAACTTGTTTTTCAATAATTTCTTTCGGCTCTTTTAGGTGTTTTATTGTTATGGTGAAGTGGTTGCCCAAAAGATAAAACAGCGCTAACTGTTCCCGAAGGTAACCGATAGGATAAACCGCCACGTCTTTGACGCTAATTTTCTTAGCATCCTCAATCGCAACGTTTTCCAGAGTGATAAACTGCGCAGTAACCGCCTTAGCATCTTTTATCCCTGCAAACTGGACGCGCCCCTGCTCAACCCCCAATGTCTTTGCAACGTTTTTGACTGCGACAAAGGTGTCCCAGTTCCGCTTGACCAAAACACAAAGCAGAAACCTCTGCTTATGAGCGGTGGATGCTAAAACTTTGCTTGGCAAAATACCATTGATGTTGGCTTTAGAACCGTCGACAAGAATTTCTTCAACAACAAAATCATCAACCGCCTCCCGAATGGCACCGCCAACACCGCTGGTCTTGGTTGCGTAAGCCTCAATTCCAAGAAGCTTATCGATTTCGGGGGCAGACAAAAAATCGCCTACAACAACTTAAGTTTGCCAGTTAAACGGTCAATTTTTTCAGCTGGCGCAGGACCAATTCCTAGGCAAGTTATTGTACCCTCAGGAATCTGTGTTAAACCTCTATCAACAATCAACGCGTGCGGCAAACCCAAATCTTCAGCAGCCTCCTCCAATTCACAGAGCTCTTTTTCTCCCTCAACCTTGACCGCGATTTTGCGTTGCCCCTCATACATCCATGCGTCCCACCACTTCTTATGATGAACAAACGCGTCTTGAGCGGCGGAAATCGCTGCGTGCCCTGCTTGTGCTGCAATTTTGCCTTTACCCATCTTTAAATCTGAACGAAACACAAGCACCTGTTTATACTCAAACTCACCCATAGTGATGTCCCACCGTATAGGTTAGCGCCCAAGATTTTAAGCATTTAGAAAAAACTAATTAGCACAACCAGCAGATACCCGTGATGGATGCTTGAAAATGGAGCGCCCCATATACATCACAGAGAACTGCCTAGTAGCCCTTATCACTTCATGTCTGGAAATACCGCACAAAGAAGTCGGCGGATTCCTTATAGGCAAAGAAGAAAACCGTTTCATAAACGGCGGAAGAACTGCGTGCCTAACAGTGGACGTTGCTTACCAAATTAGAACTTGCAAAAGCGGCAAATCCTTCTGGCAGCCTGAAAACATACGTGCGTACCATCGAATAGTTGATACTATAAAATCCATGGGCTTCAACATTGTGGGAGAATATCACAGTCACATCCACAATGTGGCGGAGCTTTCTGAAGAAGACAAGAATTTCATAAAACAAGAAGTTGCAGACCTAAAAGTCTCAAACTGGATAGAGATGATACTGAATATAGAAAGCAAAACATACACTCGCAAACAAAAACAAAGCTTTGACTGCAATTTTTTCAGCAAAAAAATCCGTTGCACCATTCGCGGCATCAGAGACCCCTTAGCGGGCTACTCGATAACGGCTGGAACTTACTGTTTTGACCCAGCTACGGGTGTGTTCAAGGAAGCAAGCGTTTATGTGCCCTAATCAAACCGTATTCTTACGAGCTTGCAAACAGATAGGCGAAGCCAAAATACATTAGAGTCGCCAGCACTGAAGGCTTCCATAATACCTCAAGCAAAAGTCTTCCCTGAAAATCAATCTCGTCAGCATTGCTGAGTGCTCTGTCAACGCCCAGCTTGCCGCAGTACCTTAGCATTTCATCTAACTTATCATCAGAAAGAGAGTTTAGAAAACGTCTCAGCCTAAGCATGACACGGAAATCAAACCTGTATAGCTCATCGCAACGTTGCTGGTAAACCCGCAAGAAATCTGCTGAAACATCACCCTGTTTGAGCGCTTGACTTGCAACTTCCGCCGCCAGTTTGGCGCAAGTTAACCCAAAAATAACTCCGCCGCCCGTGGTCGGCTTAACCTGCGAAGCACAGTCGCCGACAGCTAAAAACCCATTAGCGTAAATCCTTTCGATTGGACCGCCCAAGCTGATGGCATGATAGTTTATTTTAGTAATCTTTGACTTAGACAACATTTTGGAGGCTATGGGATGCTTAAACATGAGCCGATTGAGAAACTCCTGCGGGTTGCCATTGTTGGTTGCCAACCCCACTTTTGCAGTGCCATCACGCCGTGGGATGAGCCAACCGTAAAAGCCAGGCGCATAAGATTTGCCGAAAAACACGCTGACAGCATCCTGCTCAAAGTCTTGAACATTTTCTGCATCAGCCTCCACCGCATAAAGTAACCCGTTTGCTTTGAGCGCTGTTAAGCCCGTTTGTCTTAGAAGCCTTGAAGAGATTCCTTCAGCGTCTAAAACAATTTTAGAAGTTATTCGCTCTTTAGTTCCACCTAAATTAACATCGACGCCTCTGACAAAGCCGTTTTCAATCACCAGTGATTGCACGCGAGAATTCAGAGATAAACTTGCCCCAGCCGCCTCCGCCTGCTTCGCCAAGTACTGGTCAAACATAGCCCTGTTAACTGCGGCGGTGACTGGGCGTGAAAGATGTAGCGAGAACTTGGTGCCTGCAGGCGAGTAAAAGTTGGCTACGCTAAACGTGTTCTCCACCATACCCTCTGGAAGCGGATACAGCCCCATGTTTTTGAGGCTTCTTATGCTGATGTGCCCAGCGCAATGCGAAGGAACACCGACAGTTGGGTGCTCCTCAAAAACCAAGACATTAACGCCTAGCTTAGCCAATTGCAACGCTACGTAGGAACCAACTGGGCCTGCTCCAATGACTATTGCATCAACCGGCTGTTGCCTATTCGCTTTCATCATTATGCTAACTTTATGCTAAGTTCTTTATATAGGGGATAGGGTCTATCGGCAGAGCAAAAAGCTTGCGCTATTTCAGCGAATTTAACCCTTCACAACAGCTATTGGAACAAGCCGCGCAACTTTAGTAGCAATCCCGACCCTGTCACTGACTTCAGCAACCACATCCACATTCTTGTATGCAGGATCAGCTTCCTCAGCCAAAACCGACGCGCTGGCAGCGCGAACCACAATCCCACGCTTCTCCAAACCCGCCTTAATGTCGCCACCCCAATACTGACGCTTCGCAGCTGAACGGCTCATCATCCTGCCAGCGCCATGCGCCGTGGAGCCAAACGTTAAATCCATAGCCTTCTCAGTTCCAACCAGAACCCAAGAGCTCGTGCCCATGCTTCCAGGAATCAACACAGGTTGGCCTTCACTGCGGTAGTCTTTGGGAATATCAGGATGCCCTGCTGGAAAAGCACGCGTCGCACCTTTGCGGTGAACCCAAACCCGCTTTTCCCCGCCGTCAACCTTGTGCATTTCTGCCTTAGCAATGTTGTGAGCAACATCATAAACCAGCTTTAAACCAAACTTTTCAGGGTCCTCACGATAAACCTGCTGGAAGCTCTGCCGCACCCAATGCATAATCGCCTGCCGATTACAAAACGCATAATTCACTGCACAAGCCATCGCTTCAATGTAATCTTTAGCTTCACTGCTGTTGCCGGGTGCGCAAGCTAATTCGCGGTCAGGCAAACTGATCTTGTACTTCTGCACCGCGTGCTCCATCACTCGAAGATAATCAGAACAGACCTGATGCCCATAGCCGCGTGAACCACAATGAATAGTAACCGTAACCTGCCCTTCATGCGTCAACCCAAAAACCTTAGCAGTTTTCTCATTGAAAATTTTGTCAACCTTTTGGATTTCCAAAAAATGGTTGCCTGAACCCAACGTGCCAATCTGCGTTAGCCCACGACTCTTAGCGGTGTTTGAAACCTTGTCAGGATTAGCGTTAGCCATGCGCCCGCCTTCCTCGCAATGCGCCGCATCCTCAGCCCAGCCTAAACCGCGGTCGATAAGCCATTGCACACCCTCCACGACTAACGTTTCTAGGTCACGGTTGGATACGGATAGGTCTTTGCGTCGGCTTCCAAGGCCAGAGGGCACGTTACGGAAAATTGTTTCCGCCAACGGCGCAAGCTTAGGTCTGATGTCTTTTTCGGAGAGTGTAGTTGCTAGTAGGCGAACGCCACAGTTAATATCGTAGCCGACACCGCCAGGACTAATAACGCCGTTCTCATAGTCGGTTGCGGCAACTCCGCCGATGGGAAACCCATAACCTTCATGCCCATCAGGCAAAGTTATTGCATGCTTGTAGATGCCTGGTAGTTGCGCGACATTTGAGCACTGCCACAACGTGCGGTCCGTCTTCATTTTATCCAAGAGTGCCTCGTTGGCAAAAACCATGCCTGGCACACGCATCGCAGACTTGTATTTGGGAATCTGCCACATGTAATCGTTAACTTTCTCTAGCGGAACTTTCTCGGGAGCAGCTCGGCTTTCACTTTCGCCCAAAACTCTTTTCACCTTTCCAAAACAAAGTTGACGGAGACTATAAAATGTTTATGAAGTCTCCCTTGTCTGCTTTTGTTTGGCGTATTCAATGAAGCCTCTCACGCAGTTTTCCAGTACTGTCTTTGAGTAGATGCGGTGATTTTTTACATAGTTTGCTATTCTGCCCATAACAGGGTCTTTGGCGATGATTGCATCACGAGTTTTTTCTAGACTCCAGTTTTCTCGAACTCCTTGCTCGGCAACATCAGCCCATAACTGAAGCTGCACCTTGTAGTCTTTGAGCCGTTTTACTGCATCTGTAGCTTTCCCGAAATGACTAAAGTAAAGCGCCGTAGGCTTGAGGCTGATTAGTTTATCCAAAGAAGCCAAAGCTGAATCAAGATAAAACGGCGGCGGAGTGGTTGGAACCACCACGTCGTATTTGGCAAGGTACGTGCCCGCAGCGTCGCCTGGGAAAATGCCGTTGTTGAATGATTCGTGAAAGCTCAAATTATGCGACGCATGACCCAACGTTTCCAGAACTGTGAGTTTGCCGCCATCGCCCAAATCGAAAGCCCCCTTAGTCAACGGAATTATGCGGTCTTTTGGCACTGGTTCAGGTTTGCCAAAAATTTCGCTGACAAACCCAAGAACAGTTTGTGAGGATGGCCAAAGCCGTTCAGGGTCAATTAGGTGTGGCATGCCGCGTGGGTGAACAAGAACTTTAGCGTTAGGTAGCTGTTTTAGTAGGGTTCCTGCGCCGCCGCCGTGGTCTAAATGCACATGCGTAACCGCAACGTACTCGATAGCTTCAGGTTTTATTCCTATTTCCTGTATGCCCAAGAGGAGGTTAGGCACAGAGTTTGTTGGTCCTGACTCAACAAGCATAGGTTTGGAGCCAGCTATGATGTAGCTACATATAAGCTGCTTAATGCCGCCAGTGTCGAGTTCAACTTGGTAGAGATTTCTTCCAATTCGGGTTGTATGCATATTTTTCACTAACACCGATGTGAAGTAATTGAGGCATAAATATTTCCTATTTGGTGTACGAATAGTTGATGGAATCCTGTTTTAGCTAACTTGATTGGGGCTGAACAAAAATTTAATTATTCAATGTTTCTATGATGAAGACTGTAGGGAGATAATTGGTGTTGAGGGCGATTATATTTGGTGCACCCGGTTCAGGAAAAGGCACATACGCATCTAGACTTCAAGCAAAGCTAGGCATAGAAGTTATAGTTATGGGTGATATGTTCCGCGAAATCCTAAAACAAGACACCGAACTAGGTAAGAAGGTTAAGAGTTACGTTGAGAAAGGGTTGCTTGTTCCCGACGATATAGTCATAGAAACACTAAAACAACGCTTAGCCAAACTGCCCCAAAACAAAGGTTTCTTGATGGACGGCTATCCCCGCACCCTAAAGCAAGCAGAAACCTTGGAAACAATAACAAAAATCGACGTCATACTACTACTAGATGTCCCTGACTGGATAATTATCGAACGCTCATCAACCCGAAGAATCTGCCGAAACTGCAGTACCATCTACAACATCCGCTTCCTGAAGCCTAAAGTGGAAGGCATCTGCGACAAATGCGGCGGAGAACTATACCAAAGGACTGATGATACTCCTGAAGTTATAAAGCAACGGCTACAAGTTTTCAAACAACAAACCCTGCCGATTCTGCAATATTTTAAGGAGAAAAACATACCTGTCATAGTATCCACAACAACATCACTAGAAACACCACCAGAAACCGTAGTTGAACAAATGATAATTGAACTAAAAAAGCTAAGTATAGTCTAAATGTCTAAAATAAACTCTAACAGAACCCTGTCAGGTTCCTCAATTATAACCATGCGATGATAAGTTACTGCTTTAACAGCAACCTTCTGCGCATGCTTTTGCGGGTTAAATTTTTCGCCCCAAACCTTCGCTTTAATTTTGAAGCCTTCGTTTGTTTCTTGCCAATCGGTGATTTGAAATTTGGAGTAAAGCATGTTCTCGGTTTCAAACTTTACGAGTAATGCTTCTAGCCAGTTATAGAGAATTGCATATTGGTCTTCAGCTTCAGCCTCAACGGTTTCTTCTTGGGTTTGCGCAACCTTGCTGGTGTCTGTCATGGTTTCAAACATGGCAAGAGCAGCGTTCTCGTAGGCTTCCTGCATGGTTGCTCCGTGCGCTCGGATGTAAACGTCTGCTGTGTGCTCTAGAAACTCAAATTTTCCTGCGAATTTGTCGGGTTTAGTCATGTCTAACTCGCCTTATTTTTTCAAAGCTAGAAGTAATCTGTCACTTTTTGGCTGGCTACTGCTGTGAGTTTTGCCGCGTTTTCTATGTCTTGTAAGTTTAGCATACCAACTGGGCTGTGGATGTACCGCGTTGGGATTGAGACTACTCCGCTTGGAATTCCTTCTCGTGATAAGAAGATTCTTGCTGCGTCAGTGCTGCCAGGTAAGCCTGCTTCTAGTTGGAAGGGGATTTTTTCTTGTTCAGCAGTTTGGGTTAGCCAGCGTAAAATTTTTGGCGGCGTGATTAATCCAGCGTCAGAAATTGTTAGCGCTGGTCCTTTGCCCATTTTGATGCTGGTATCAGTTTCTTTTATTCCTGGGACATCGCCAGTGGTGGTTACATCTAGGGCTAATGCTAAGTCGGGGTCTACACCGAACGCTGCTGTTGCTGCTCCCCGTAAACCAACTTCTTCTTGAACTGTGCCAACAGCACAGATGGTGTAATCGGTCTTTTGGATGAGTTTTAAGGTTTCAATCATGGTGGCGCATCCTGCTCGGTTATCGAATGCCTTGCCGACAGCGATGCCTTTGCCTAGATTTTCATACTTAATGTCGAAGCTTATTGTGTCGCCGATTGCTACGCCTTTGTTGGCTGCGTCTTCTTTGCTTTCTGCTCCGATATCGATGAAGAGTTCGTCAAACGTGATGACTTTTTTGCGTTCCTCCTCTTTTTGCAGGTGTGGTGGTTTTGAACTTATTACTCCTGTGCAATTGCCATCTTTAGTGTGGATTTTTACTTTTTGGGCTTGAAGGATGTGGTCGTCGATGCCGCCGATTTTTGCGAATTTTATGAAGCCTTCTTTTGTTATGGCTTTAACCATTAAGCCGATTTCATCCATGTGGGCTGCAAGCATGATTTTTGGCGCTTTTGGTTTGCCTTTTTTGATGGCTATTACGTTTTCTAGCTTATCCACTAGAATTTCGTCAGTGTATGGTTTGAGAAGTTTAATCATCAGTTCCCTAACTTGGTTTTCTCTGCCTGTTACGCCGCAGGCGTTTGAGAGTTTTTCTAAGTTCTCGTTTATGGACAATTAGTTTGCCTTCTTTGCTGTGTGGCTAGATTTTGATGGCTTGATTATTAAATGATTGTGGTGCCTTCTTTCTGTAGCTCCCTTTATTTATATTGCAAATAGGCGCTGTGTTAACAGAAGTTTTGTTACTCTGCCGATAGACCCTATCCCCCTATATAAAGCGAGTTTGTTGAGGGGTTTTGTGCGCTTTACTACGACCATCCAGAAGGCGGGCTTATGGAACTTGGCGGGTTTACTACGACCAACCTAAGGGGCAAATGTGCAGTAATGGTCGTAGTAGCGTATGGTCGCAGTAAAAAACCAATGCCAATGGCTTGAAAAACCGCCAACAGCACCTACCCCCTATAGGTTTTTGCGCTCCAAACATTGATTGACAAGTTTGCTATCGTTTATTGTGTTTTCTGGCGGAAACGTAAATTAATTGGGCAACTGAATTGTTCTTAGTTTGTGATTGTTATGAAGGTTGCAGTTTCTGGTAAAGGCGGAGTTGGCAAAACCCTCATTGCTGGCGGTTTAGCCCGTGGCTTTGCTGAACGCAATTATAAGACCATCGCTATTGATGCTGATTCTTCTCCGAATTTAGCTTTAACTTTAGGTTTAACCGCTGAGGAAGCACGCAAGATTGTGCCTATTTCTGAGAATAAGGAGCTTGTGGAATCTAAGACCAGCACGGGTTACAGTGGCGTTTACAATCTAAATTTTAGGGTTGATGACATTGTCAAGGATTATGCTGTTGCTACGCCGCTTGGTGTGAATTTGATTGTCATGGGGACTGTGCGGTCGATGGGTGCGGGATGCATGTGCGCGCCAACAGCTGTTATTCGTGCTTTGCTTAGGCACCTTGTGGTTGAGCGTGATGAAGCGGTTGTTTTGGATCTTGAGGCTGGTGTGGAACATATTGGCAGAGGAACCGCAAGGCAGGTGGATGTGTTGCTTATCGTTGCTGATTCTAACTTGAAGTCGCTTGAGATTGCTAAGCATATTCATGATTTGGCTTCAGCGGCTGGGATGAAGCAGTTGTATCTTGTTGGTAACCGTGTTATGAACGCTGAGCAGAAAGAGGCAATAAAGAGTTATGCTGACAAGAATGGTTTGGTGCTTCTTGATTTTGTGCCCTTTGATGCTAAAGTTACGGAGTCTGATATGTTGGGCAAAACTCCGCTATTGAATAAGGAGATTGAGGCGGTTAAGGTCATAGATGGTATATGTGAGCTTTTGTTAAAGAAGACAGCATGACTTGTTTTTTGGTTGTTGTTGTGTGTGACCTCCTTCCCTCTTACAACAACAAGCTATGGATTGCGTAAAACGTTGTTTTTTGGTTTCTGTTTGCTTTTCGGGTTGCAGACTGGTTGTGCACGCCGCACAAGCGGTGCCGCCGAGAAAGCGGCTTGAGGCAATGTTGAATAAGCCTACTGCCTGAAAACGGTTATTTTGCGGCTTCTTTTCTTGTGTCGCCCTTGACCTGTGTTGTTGCCATTGCGGTGAGCAGCAAAATCCACGCTAAGACAACACCTATGTAAAGAACAAGCCAAGGGGTCTGTTTAGTAATGTCCGAGAGTGTTGCAATCAAAGAACCCGCTATAAGAGTAGTTGCAAGCCATAGAATGTTCACGCGTTTTCCCTTCCTCTTTGTTCCTCCAGCCATGTTCTCAACAGTTTGTATGGCGAGCAGAGCGTCTTTGCCTTGGTCGGAAAGACCGTATTTTCCGTTAACGTCTGTTTTTATTAATCCGTTAAGTTTGCTTAGATGATGTTGAAGGTGACCATTGCTCTCGATTTTTACTTTTTTCTTTAACTCGGCAAAGCCCATCACTTCTTCGTCTAAAGCTTTTAGAATAGTTATGCGTGTAGGGTGACTTAGAGCATCAAAAACTTCGGTGCGTTTCATCTCTTCTTCTGCATTTTCCATGTGACTGGCTCCTCAAAATGTAACTGCTTACTTTACTATTTAATGCCTCTTTTGTAGACTAGACAGTTCACAGACGTTTGATAGCTGAAAGTATTAAATTGTAGAAAATCTTGTGTGCTCTGTCCTCATTCCACTAAATAAGTGACAAGTTGGCAGTTAAGACGTGAGTGTAAAGCTTACTCTCCCACCATGGTTTTTCTTTTCAGCCACTAAGGTTAAGGTGTCAGAAAGCCAGCGGCAACAATTACGGCACCTATGATGACCAAGCCAAACGGGAGATTCCCAGTCACGTTTGATTTAAGCGAGAGGGGGCTAAACAGGAGGTTGCCACGTCGCTTTTCAAAAACAATGTATACACCAGCCAAAATCCCCAGCGCAACCACGATTAAGCCTCCTAAGATGGCAACCACATTAACCAATCGATTTCACCCACCTTACACAACTACGTATTCACATTTAACAGTTCTTAATTTAGCGATGTGTTGATAGCAAAAATGTAATATAATCACTTTTCACAATGAGGAATTGGTTGCCATGAAGCCTGTACTGGTTAGGTATCATTTCAGCCAGCATTTCTCAAGCCCTGCCAAAAAGGCTTTTGACTGGTGTACAAGCTTTGACTCAGAAGACCCAAAGTTGATGGGCGGTGAAGAGAACTCTTCTCGCCAAGTAATCCCAATAGCTGAAACTACCCTAATTCTAAGAGACACTTTTCACTTGCCGACGGGAACGGTGGAAAAGCAAAAGCTTGTGCAACTCTACCCAGAACAGCTGACTTGGGTTTCAACGCACTTGTCAGGACCAAACAGGCACTCCCAATTCCTCTACGTTATTTCGCCGAAGGGAAGAGGCGCTTCAGTTTTGGATTTTTACGCTAACCACTTAGAATACACAGAAAACGCCGATGCCCGATTGCTTGCCAAGCAACTATGCAAAGAGGATGCAGCTTTATGGAAGCTCTTGGCAAAGGCGATGGCAAAAGAGTTAAGTTAATGGCAAAATGCGATAATGCTACATAAATTCCAAATTAGCGCTTTGACCATCAAGAGGTATTTCTACATTGTCTAAATAGAGTCTTGGCTTAGGCAACTCTGTAGAAACTGTAGCGTTGCTGATGACTTTTAGTGAATATTTGAACTCGTTGCCTCCTCCATAACCACTGTATTGGTAAGTGTTGTTTCCATCAACAAGTTCAAAGATATTTTCAGGGTAGGCGTCGATGATTTCAGCTTGCCGTTTAAACTCTGGTATGATATAGCCATGCCAATATAATGACACTTTTACCTCGACAACATCCCCAACGCTTGCTTTGGTGCAGTTCAAGGTCTTTTCAAAATAGCTAGCAGTAACATCTGCCTGTGGATTACTATAGCGTATGAGTGTTTGTGCACCGACAAAGACGGCGCTTGAAAGAACAATGATGGTCACCAGTGTAAGAGCAATCCAAGCGGGTTTTCGCCAGCGAGGCTTTAATGATTTGTTGGCATGTGCAATATTGGTTTCTTTTGGGAGCCAACCACGAAGACGCATCTCCAATGTTTTCTTTACCTTCATGGTTTCGCTTCCTTAACTTGTTTCTTTATGCCTCTAGAAGTCATGTTACCTTTCTTAGGTAGCAGTTTGACGATTAAGCCTATGCACATTAATGCGATTCCTGCTCCAATTAGTACGATGCTAAGTTGGTGCTTGTCCTTCTCTATGTTTTGCGGGTTGCCTTCTTCAAACTGTAGCCCTACTGGGATTGGGCTTGACTCGTTCCCAGTGTTTGTCAAGTAGACTTTGTATTGACCACGGGTTGTAAAATTCACTGGAAAATAATGGGGAGTGATGACATCTTTTTCGACTATAGTTTGATTTGTTGTGTCTACCACTTGAACGTGCGCAGGTACAACATATGCATTAGGAAATAATCCCTCAGGCGCACTACTTCGACTGTTCTCTGCTCTGGCTAATCCAACAGTCAGGTTCCCCGGTCCTACTGGTCCGATTAGGATAATGGTGCATGTGGTTGCATTAACGTCAACTTCGCCGCTTCCATAAATGCTACTGGCTGTTACATGTTCTGATGAGGAATTCATCAATAGAACTGCACCTGCGATTAGAATACATATGCCTAAACGGGTAAAGTTTATTCGCGTACTTCAAACCTCCTAGTAAAATACAAGTACATTGGTATCAGAAACATTAGTGCGTAAACAATGGCTAAAACAATAAAATTCCACGCAGGCAAAGTAGCCTCAAGCGTCATTGGTAGATATTGTGTACCAAGTATCCGACCTAACGATATCAACGGCGCTTTGAATGGCGTAAGAACGAGGTACTCTGCTAGGCTCCCAATCGCTTCAGCCTTTAGTTGGGTTATGAACCAAGCAAAAAAAGTAATTGCCATAATGGCGAGTGCGGAAGGAATCGTTTTTCTTATCGTCAACGCAACTAATGTTGCCAATCCACCGCAAAACATGAACATAAGAAGCATAAACGGCAGAGCCTCACCCATGAGCCCAAGTATGGTAAGTGTTGCGGTAGCATCAGAGTAATAGTTCAAAAATATAACTAAACTGTTAATTCCCCAAGCCAAAAGTGCCAAAGGGAGCACTACCGCAAAAAACTTGACTATAAATATTGAAAAACGTGATACAGGCGAAGACAACAAAGTCTGTATTAGTCCCTGTTCATAATCTCTTGCAAAGGATAACGAAATTAAAATACCGCATAGCAAGCCCAAAAATAATATTTGTTGATTCAAAACCGATGAAAGGGATTCTGCTATATCGGAAACAAACGTCGCTTGGAAATCAGGTTGTATAACTATCTGTTGAACTGTTTGGACGCTACTGATAGATATTAAAGCGATTAAACCTACAGCTAATTCAAGAATTGGAAAACCCCAAACCTTTCGGATTTCAGCTCTAAACAATTCTATGTCTGTTTTAAAAAATGTCAGGTTCATAAATTAGCCTCCTTTAACAGCCACCCTAAACAAGGACTCTAAATCATTTCCTGTAGCCTTAACCTCCTCAAGAGATGCGTTAGTTTGAGCTACAAGCGCAGGCAAACGCAACTTAAATTCTGTAGCATCCTTTACAACTACAAACACATTACCACCATCTAACGACACCTCTTTGATACAATCTTCACCCTTTAGTAACTCAACAAGAGGGGCTACAGGCTGAACTTTAACCACAAAGACTTGAGACGTAACTTCACTAAGCAACTGCTTTAGCGTTCCCTGCCGTATCGCCTTTCCTTTATGCATAAGAACAACATGTTCGCAAACTCTTTCTAGTTCAGGCAAGATATGACTTGAAATTAGAAAAGAAAAGCCTTCTTTTTTAAGCGTATTTATTATCTCAATTACCTGTACCCGTCCTAACGGATCAAGATTTGAGGTAGGCTCGTCAAGAATAACAAGGTCAGGTTTACCTAAAAGTGCGTGAGCAAGTCCAATTCTCTGCCGCATACCTGCTGAATAGCCTCTGATGCGTCTATGCTGGGCTTCGTTGTCTAGTTCAACAAGCTTTAGAACTTGCTTGCTTTCGCCAAGAGGGTCTGCGAGTCCTTTTAGTTTAGCCATTAACTTGAGATGCTCAAGCCCAGTGAGGTGATCGTAGAATGCTACTTTCTCATACAAGATACCTATTCGCTGTCTAATTTTTAGCGATTGTTTCCAGCAGTCAAGCCCAAACATCTCTGCTTTACCTGCGTTAGCCTTGATTAAACCGAGGCTTAGCTTGATAGCGGTTGTTTTGCCTGCGCCGTTTGGTCCTATTAAGCCATTGATTCCTTTGTATACTTTAAAGTTAAGACCGCTTAACGCTTCGGTATTGTTGAAACGTTTGGTCAAATTTTCAAATACGCCTAAAACTTGTGAGCTTATGCTTATTCACCTTTTTTCTGGATAAATTAGAACACGCCTTACTGTGGGCTTCATAGAAGCTGGAGTTCTCTTTCTTCGGGATGTAAAAACAATAACCGCTATAATGGCTGTCGCAACAGGTAGAGAAATGAGCAACATGAAAAAGATGAAACCACTCGAGATTAATGGCGGTTTTATTAACTGTAGGTTCAAATTTTCTGAGTAAGAAACCATTTGAAACATGCTGCTGATGATCAACTTCACCCCAATTTCAGACAGAAGTATATCGCTAAGTGTACCAGCAGCGTATGTGAGTAAACCTGTATCAGGGTCATAGCCCAAAGTTAGCCTCAACCAGTCTTTTGGAACGTTTTCTGTCGAATGACACAATTCCACACTCACTACTTGAACTCTATAATCGTCTATGGCTGTCGGTAACTTCCTTCGGTCAGATACGTTTCCAATAAGCCTCCAATCGGCTGTTTCGCCTAATTGAATTTCCTTTTCTGTAACAAGCAGTTCAGGGTCAATCATGAATATTGATGGCGTTGAGTTTATTGTTAACTTACCATCAGACATTTTACCATTCATTGTCGTTTCATAGAAAAAATTGTCACCCTTAAAGGCTAAGTGGACTTTGCACTCATTATCGATTAGTGTAGTCGTAGAAAAAGTCATTTCCAACTCTCTGCTATTTGTGCTACTTCCATTGGTAAAGATAATGTGTATCATCGGCTCAAGTTCTTGGCGAACGCCATCTATTATCGAGTATCCCCCTCCATGGGAGAGAACTGATTTAAACTTCACGCAAGTAGAAAAAGGGCTGCTCGCACTTGCATATGTATAAGGCGGTACAATCAGCGCTGAGGGGGTCATCAACTGCACAAAGAAGGCTGAAGAGAATAAGGATAATAATACTGCAGTTGAAAGCAAAACTGCTACCGACGCGCATATGCGTTTGAGCTTTCTTTTTGATGTTTTCGGTTCCTCAGGAAGCCAGCCACGAGATCGTTCTTCAAAACCTCTTGGTAAATTCATGGTTCAATCTCCGGAATCAGCTTTTTGAAAATCATGTGCGCTAGTTTTGCTGGATGAATATTCTGGGAGTTCTCTGTTTCTATGCCTCTTTCGCGGGCTATGTCGATTAGGTACTGTCTTGTCTGGTTTAGGAATGCTGTGTCGGTGACTTCTTGGGGGTTGTCGTGCCAGTACCAGACTTTTAAGCCGTGGCTTGTGGTGTAGGTTATGATGGCTTTCTTTTTTAGTGCTGGGTGATAGCCGAGGAGTATGGCTTGTTTTGGATACAGTTTTGTGACTCGCAGGTCATTTACCTCTGCAACTTCTAGAAGCGTGCTTGACAGTTTGGCTTGGGCGGTTAAGCGGGTTTGGTTGACGTATTGGCGGGTGGTTTTTAGTTTGTCGGCTATTTTGGTGACGGATAAGCCTTTGCTTATTAGTGCCCAGACTGCTTTTTGGCTTTGGCTCAGAGGCGAGGAAACTGAATAGTTCGGCAACCAAGTTCACCTGTAAACAACTATCTATTTACAAGCATTTAAAATTTACGCAAATTTCCCTACTTCCCCATTTTTATAGAGGGACAGGGTCTACCGCAAAGCAACAAAACTTGCCTTAGTCGTATATACAACCGTATATACAGACGTATATACAGCACCTACCCCCCCTCTGCACCTTCACACACACATAGCACCCAGCTATAGTATAAATAAGAGGGGTATAGTTTTCCCCAAACAACACATTCACCAATGCCCTAAAATAGACTAAAAAGGTTCAAAAAAGACCTAAATTGCACCTCAAGCTCAACAAGCTACATTTTTTCTGGCGCAACCACACCAATCAAGTTCAAAGCGTTGTGCATGACAATCTGTATGGCTTTAGTTAAAGCAATCCGCGCATCACTGAGTTCTTGCGAATCAGCCTTAATCACAGGAAACGCATTGTAGAAAGTGTTGAATTTGTCAGCTAAAGCGTTAGCGTAATCCGCAATCATGTTAGGCTTTAGGTATTCAGTGGCTTCAACAAACATGTCAGGGAAACCCGCAAGCATCAATACCAGTTCCCGCTCAAGCTTCTCAGACAACAACCCGAACTCTGCCGTTTCAGGTTCACGCGCAGCTTTACGCAAAATACTGCATGCCCTCGCATGAGTATACTGAACGTACGGTGCACTGTTAGTTTCAAAATTCAACACGCGGTCCCAAGTGAAAACCACCTGTTTGGAAGAGTCCACATCCACAAGCGCGTAACGCACTGCACCTAACCCAACGAAATCAGCGATTTTACGCTTCTCCTCTTCCGAGAGCATGGGCGAACGCTTTGAAACCTCATCATAAGCCCGACTAACTGCTTCATCCAAAACCTCATCAAACGTAATGTAGTGTCCCCTGCGACTACTCATCTTGTAACCCGGCAACGTAACCAAGTTGTAAGCGAAATGCACAAAATTCTCCGCATACTCATCATAACCCAAAGCATACAAAGCCAGCTTAAGCTGCAACTGCGCCAGCGATTGCTCCATCCCAATCACATTAACAACTTTTTGAGCATGTTTAAACTTCCACAGCGTATAAGCGATATCACGTGTAGTGTACAAGGTGGTGCCGTCTGCCCGCATAAGCGTCAACGGTGGAACCTCGTGGTTCTCGCTCAAACCCAGCTTAGACCGCAAATTCAGCGTTCGCACAACCTTTTCCGCGTCAAACTCCAAAACGTCCTTCTGGCTGTGGACAAACGATGAAGCCTTCAATCTGGCTAAAACCTCGTTAACCTGAGTGCTCCACACAAAATCGCTCTCCCAATCCCACGAATCATACTTCACTCCAACACGGCTCATGGTTTGCCTAAAACCTTCCAAGCACAAGTCGCTGACTTCGCGAATTAACTGTTTGGCGTTGGGTTCACCGTCCTCGTAAGCACGGTTTAGGCGATTAATTTCTTCTTCAGGGTTCTCGTCTTCGCTGATTTTTGCCATCAAAGCCTCAAAGAGCACAGGATACTTTTCTTTGAGTTCAGCGGCAATCGACATCCACTCGTCAATTTCCTTATTAGTCTTCGCCAAATCATCAGCGGAACGCACAGCAATCGCCAGTTCACGCACCTTCTTGAGCCTGTTAATCTCAACCAAGCAACATGTAACCGTGTAAATCTTGCCCACAAACAGATCAGCCTTCTCAGTCGGCTTAGGCTTACCCAACTTTGCATACCCATAAGCAACAACCGAAGATTGCCTGCCAACATCATCAATGTAGTAATGCCGAGAAACACTGTGCCCCCGATACTCCAAAATCCGTGCTAAAGCATCACCAAGCATGGGATTTCTAGCTTGCCCAATATGAATGGGATGCAGGGGGTTGACGCTTGTGTGTTCCACGATGAATTTCTTTGGCTGAGAAGTTTTGACAAAGCCATAATCAACCCCCAACTGCTTAACCGATTCCAATGTTAGTTCGGAAAACTTGGGGAAGTTCACGTAAAAGTTGATGTATCCTGCTCCTGCTGGCTCAACTTTTTCGATGAGGTCAAAGCGTTTTTTGTCTGTAGCGTCAACTAGGTGTTGGGCAATTGCGAGCGGTTTTTGGTTTAGTTTCTTTGCCAACTCAAAGCAGATTGATGACGCAAGTTGCCCAAACTCGATGTTCGGTGTCTTATTGAGCGTGATGGGTGGTTGCTTGATTTCGGGCAGTGCCTTCTTTAGCGCTTTTGCTAGTGCGGTTTGGCACTCTTGGCGGAACTGGTCAAAGGGGTTGTTTGAAACCATGATGGTTTTTTCTCCGTTTACTTCCTTGGAAGCTTAGTTTTGGTTGGGTTATGTTTTTAATGTGAATGCGTATTTATCTGTGTACTGGATGCAGACACGATGAAGACAAAGATAATCTATTCAGAAAAATGTTTAGGCTACGGCACATGGCATATTGAAGGGCCACAGCGGGTAAAAACTGCTCAGAAAATCCTAAAAGAGAAAGGTTACGAGTTTTTGGAGCCACAGCCAGCAAGCGAAGAGGAACTGCTTAGCGTTCATGACACGGATTATCTTTGGAACCTAAAGAAGGGCTTGGTCGAGGATTCTGACACTCCTGCTTACGATAACATTTTTGAGTTTGCTAGGCACTCAGTTGGTGGTGCACTTTTAGCCAGCAAAATTGGAGGTTTTTCGCTTATGCGACCACCAGGACACCATGTCGGCAGGCGTGGTGCTGCTATGGGCATTCACTCTCGAGGGTTCTGTTACCTCAACAACATTGCTATAGCAGTTAAGGTGTTGGGTAAGTCTGCTTTAATTTTGGATGTTGATGGTCATCATGGCAATGGGACGCAGGAGGTTTTTTTTGGTGATGAAAAAGTTGCTTATGTTTCGCTTCATCAGATGCCGAATTATCCTGGCACTGGCTTGTCTAGCGAGGGAAACTGTTTCAATTTTCCGTTGCCTTGGGATTGTGGTGGAAAACGGTATTTGGAAACACTTGATAAGGCTTTAGGCATGGTTGATTTGGCAAAGTTTGAGGTTGTTGCAGTTTCGGTTGGTCTTGATACGCACAAGGGTGATTTGGCGACTTTGGGTTTGGTTAATCAGGATTTCTTTGAAATTGGTAAACGTGTGGCGTTGCTTAGAAAACCAGCGTTCTTTGTTTTGGAAGGTGGTTATGTTGGAGAGAACGTTGGGTTGGATATTGATGCCCTCTTGAGGGGTTACGAAGAAAACTTGTAGTTGGGATAAGAAGGGGTTATTTTTGTTTTTTAGCCATTGCCTTCTTGTTTAGCATTTCGAGTTTTTCTGTGACTTTTTCAGAGCGTTTTTCGGCTGCTGCTAGGAGCGGTTTCCAGTCTCTGTTTTTGACGGTAGTTGTTAGTTCTTCGGTTTTTGCTGGTAGTTGTTGGAGTGCGTCGCTGAAGCGTTTTTCTGCTTCCTCGTCTGATGTGATTAGGTCTAGTGCTTCTTCTGGGCATGCTTCTTTGCATTTTGGTTCGCCTTGGCAGAGGTCACATGCGATGGCTTTGCCTGTGTCGCTGTGGATGGTGATTCCGCCGTGTTCGCAGGCTTGTACGCACCAGTCGCATCCTTTGCATTTTTTGTCGTCTATAATTAGGAGTCCTGTGGTTTCTGATTGGGAGAGGGCTTTTTCTGGGCATGCTTTTACGCATTTTGCGTCGTCGCATGCTCGGCATGTTAGGGCGAAGTTGAAGAGTGGTGTCATGCGGACTACTCGGATTCTGGAGCGGATTGGGTTCCAGACGGCTTCGCCTTTTTCTAGTGTACAGGCGTATTCGCAGATTCCGCAGCCTGTGCATTTGCTGGGGTCAACGGATACGAATTTTCTTTGTGGATTTTTAGCAGGCATTTTTCTGTAACCAACCTTTGAAGTTAACTATAGTCTGTACATTATTGGCTTTTAACCGTTACTTAAGAAAACCACTCTTTTTTACAAGAAACATTTGAAAATGCAATTTAGGTCTTTTTTGAGCTTTTTTAGGCTTTTCTAGGCTGGTGAATCTTTTGCTTGGGGAAAACTATACCCCCTTATATATACTATAAACGTAAAGAATTGTTGCTTTGCCATAGACCCTATCCCACTATAAAAAGGAAGACTTTAATTTGCCAGTTTTTTATGCGGCAAGATAAGGCTAAAAGGTTAGAGCAGGCGGAAGTTTTCTTTTACTGTGGTTAGCACGACATGTGTGTTGGTGCGTTCAATGTATGGTAGCGCGAGCAGTTTTTTGGTGAAAACTCCAAGGTCTTCTCGGCTTTTGAATTTGGCGATTATGATGGCGTCCGTTAAGCCTGTGACATCGTAGACCCCGCAGACATTTGGGATTTTTGCTATCTCACTTTCTGTTTCAACCAGCCTGCCCTTCGAGACAGTTATTTCGGTGAGCACTGTCAACTGGTAACCGAGCCGTTCATGGTCTAATATGACTGAGTAGCCTTTGATTAAGCCCTCTTCTTCCATCTTTTTAATTCTAGACAAGACTGTGCCGACGGAAACGCCAACGTTCTTGGCTATTTGTCTACTTGAAAACCTAGCGTCTTCTAGGAGGCTTTTTAGTATTTTAACATCTGTTTGATTGAGTTCCATAACTGCATCCCTTGCACGTTTTTTCAGCTAAACACGCTTTTTCGAAACGTACTTTTGATATTCAGACGATTAAGTTAATAAAAGTTTAGTCTTAAGCACCAATTAGAGAACAGTAAAACGCGCTTCAAAGATTATTTTCCATTACTTTTGACAGCAAATAGATAGCAATCTTAAATTAGAAGCTCAAACCCCAATAGTTTGAGCCACTAAGATGCAAACTAAATATGACACCATACTAGTCCTTGACTTCGGAGGACAATACTGCCACCTCATCGGCAGAAGAATCAGAGAACACGGCGTCTACTCAGAAATCGTACCTCACGACATCTCACCCCAAGAAATAGAGGCGCTAAAAGAGAAATTTAATGTTAAAGGCTTAATCCTCTCAGGTGGACCCGCAAGCGTTTACGAGCCAAATGCACCAAAACTTAATCCACGCATTTTAGAGGTGAATCTGCCGATTCTGGGCTTATGCTACGGGCTTCAACTCATAGCGCAGTTAACCAACGGTAAAGTTGAACCCGCAACCTGCAAGGAGTACGGCATCGCCCAAGTAGCCATCGATAAGCCAGTCGGCGTGCTGGAAGGGTTAAAGGAAAAAGAAAAAGTTTGGATGAGCCACGGTGACACAGTATTCACGCCTCCACCAGACTATGAAGCATTAGCGCACACAGAAAACTGTCCAGTTGCAGCCTTCAGACACAAGACAAAACCAATCTACGGTTTGCAATGGCATCCAGAAGTCATACACACTGAAAACGGCATGCGTATGCTCCAAAACTTCATCTTCCAAGTCTGTAAATGCCAAGCTAACTGGCAAATGGAAGACCTCATCGGAAAAATGATAAAAGAGCTACAAACGGAAACAGGCGGAGACCGCGCCATAATTGGCTTAAGCGGCGGAATAGACTCAAGCGTAGCTACTGCACTGGCAGCTAAAGCGCTCGGCGACAAGTTAACCGCAGTATTCGTTGACCATGGTTTCATGCGGGAAGGCGAACCTGAAGCAATAAGGGATGCTTTCCAAAAGTTCCCCATCAACTTCATCGTAGCCAACGCACAAGAACGTTTCATGAAAAAATTAAAAGGCATAGATGAGCCAGAACAGAAACGCAAAGTCATAGGCGAAGAATTCATCCGAGTTTTCGAAGAAATAGCCAACGAAACAGGCGCCCCCTACTTAATTCAAGGCACCATCTACCCAGACCGAATTGAATCAGGATTCAGAAAAAACTCCGCAACAATAAAAAGCCACCACAACGTCGCAGGGCTTCCCGAAAAGATAAAGTTCAAAAAAATCCTCGAGCCCCTAAGAGACCTCTATAAGGACGAAGTACGCAAAGTCGCCCGAATGCTTGATTTACCACCAGAAATCGTTAACAGACAGCCGTTCCCAGGCCCAGGTCTAGCCGTTAGGATTATCGGCGAGTTGACTGAGGAGAAGGTACAAATCGCAAAGAAAGCTGACAAAATCGTTCGCGAAGAGATTGAGCAGGGAAATTTGACTGAAGACCTTTGGCAATACTTCGCAGTAGTAACAGACACAAAAGCCACAGGCGTCAAAGGCGACGCCCGCGCATATGGGTATGTGGTAGCCGTAAGAACAATGGAGAGCCGCGAAGCAATGACCGCTAGTTTTGCCAAGATACCCTACCCAGTCTTGGAAAAGATTTCGACACGAATAACTAACGAGATACCGCAGGTTACACGTGTAGTTTACGACATTACACATAAGCCGCCTGGAACAATCGAGTGGGAATAGTCACTTCGCTGTTTTAACATGCTATTGGTTTGAAAAAGCGCCAATTTGCGCCTACCCCTATAGGTTTCTGCATAGAGTTTCTAATATGCTCCAAATATGCTCTGTTTAAATTTGGAGTATAGTTAAAATTTATGTAAACGATATTTTAGAGTGATTTTTATGTGTGCTGATTATGCGGAGTGGGATGAGTACTACCGTAAGTACCCACTTGAAGAATTAGGATGGGAACTGGGCAAACCGAGACCAATACTGGTTGAATATATCGAGGGCGGGCTGATTCCAAAGGGCAAAGCCTTAGATACCTGTTGTGGCGTTGGAACCAACACTTTTTACCTTGCCAAAAACGGCTTTGACGTAACTGGCATAGACATTTCAGCAACCGCGATAGGGATGGCAAAGAAAAAAGCGCAACAAGAAAATGTTAGCGTCAATTTTTTGGTTGAGAGCTTTATTGATTTATCCTTTAATGATGAAGAATTCGTTTTTGTGTTTGACATGGGCTGTTTTCACCACGTAGAAGTTGCAGACCGCGTCAAATTCATAACTGGGATTCACCGCGTTCTTGTGAACGGTGGCGCATACATGCTTACTTGTTTTAGTTACAGGAACGGCCCACGATGGAACCACTTTACTAAACAACAACTGATTGATTTGTTCTCTAAATACTTTGAACTGGGTGAATTTCGGCATTATCCTTCTTTGGAAGGCGATGGCGTCATTCGATTTTTCTATACAGTACTCATGAAGAAACGTTCGCCTACTTGATTTGTTCTAAGGCTTTCTGGATTTCCTCATAGTTAGGCTCAACGTTTGGGTCATCTGAAACCCACATGTAACGAACAATACCCCCACTGTCGAGGATAAAAATTGACCGTTTAGCAACTGTGTAGCCGCTGAGTCCAGCGAAATCGGTTGATTCAAGACCATACTTTTGAGTGACTTCACGTCTGTAATCGCTGAGAATGGGAAATGGCAGCCTGTTTTTTTCTGCAAATGCCTTGTTGGAGAACGGGTCATTTACGCTTATTCCAACCACTTGAGCGTTCAGGTTGATGAGTCGTGCCATTGAATCTCGGAAAGCGCAGGCTTCTTTTGTACAAGTTGCCGTAAAAGCACCGACAAAAAAAGCTAAGACTGTTTTTTGCCCAAAAAATTCTTCTAGACTTCTATGTTTTAATTCAGTATCAGGTAAAGTGAAACTTGGTGCTTTATCTCCAACTTTAATTGGTTTGTTCATGAAAACCGTGCCCTCACTAAGCAAGAAAAAGGAAGCGCTCGTATAAATGGGTAATGTTTAGCCAAAGGTAAAAGCAGAAGGACAAATCTTGCTTAAAACGCATGCCTCACATTGCGGTTTTTTTGCTATGCAGACTTGCCTGCCATGGAAAATCAGCAAGTCAGTGAGTTCCATCCACTTCTCTTTGGGAGTAATCTGCATTAGGTCTTGCTCAATCTTGTCTTGATCTTCTTGCTGCGTCAATCCGAGCCGTTGCGAGAGCCTGCGAACATGAGTATCCACCGCTATGCCTACAATCTTGCCATAAGCATTGTAGAGAACGATGTTAGCGGTTTTCCGCGCGACGCCGGGAAGCTCCAGCAACCTTTCCATTGTATTGGGAACTTTTGAGTTGAATTTCTCAACGAGGAGTTGACAGCATTTTTTGAGGTTTCTGGCTTTGTTATGGTAGAAGCCTGTTGAGCGAATGTCCTGTTCTAACACTTTTAAATCAGCGTTCGCGTAGTCCTCAGCCGTGCGGTACTTCTTGAACAGTGTTTGCGTTACAATGTTTACTCTTTGGTCAGTGGTTTGTGCTGAAAGCATCGTTGCTACAAGCATTTCGAGCGGATTGGAATAATGGAGGGCAGTTTTAGCATCTGGATACTGTTTTTCTAGTAGCTCAATCACTTTTGTGGCTCTCTGTTGCGGCTCGAGATAAATTTCTGGTCTCTTCAAGATACCTCTCCTAGAAACAGTGAATTGAATGCTTACTAATTAAATAATTGCAAGACTCGCAAAATACTTAAAAGTTAACTGAAAAACCCCTTTCTTTCAACAACTATAAAAAAACAACATAAAGCACCCAAAAAATTAATCATCGCTTATATAAGAATCATGATTTGTCCTCAAATAACCTTATATTGTACTGTGCTCCAAGCACCCCTAAAATTAAAAAATGAAGAGGCACCAAAAAATGTTTGACTTCAACATAATTATTCTGAGCGTCTTAGGCGCAGGTTCTTTAGCTTTTTCATTCGTTGAGTACGCGCTCAAGAGAAGAAAGAAGCAAGAGCAAAATTAACCTAAAGCAAGCTTTCGGATGGAAAAATTAAAACGGTTTCCTATAGTTTTTTATTAAAGAACAATTACACCATTAAGGGTCGTGCACAGAGATGGGTTTCACTCTCCTAGCGTCACTGTTGATTCCAGCTTTAGGTTTTCCATTCGTTTTCTTAGCTGGAAAGAAATCTAACAAGGCAGCCGCCATAGCAATAACAGTAATCGCTCTGCTGGATTTAGCGTTGATTTTAACCACTGTGCCGGCTGTTCTCGGTCCAGACCACATCTACACAGAAGAATACTTTTGGATTCCAGTTGTTTTAAACTCGTCCTTCACATTGTTCGTTGATGGCATTAGCTTATCAATGATTATTATGACACTTGTAATAATTTTGGCTGCGGTCATTTATTCGATAAACTACATGGAGGGCAAAAAGAACCTCTCAACATATTACGCGCTAATGACACTGCTTATGGTGGGTTTAGTCGGAGTTTTCATGGCTGAAAACCTGCTGTTATTCTACTTCTTTTGGGAACTTATGATTGTTCCAGCATACTTCATCTTGGGTAACTGGGGTTACAAGGACTCCTACAAAACCGCATTCAAATTTTTCATCTACACTCACGCAGGTGCAGTATTTATAATCCTAGGCATAGGCGGCATCTTCATGCTCACAGGCAGCCTAGACATGTTCCAAGCGGCATCGGCATTAATGAATGCTGACGCTGAACTCGTTAAATGGGTGCTGATAGCCGTAACTGCTGGTTTCGCTGTTAAAATGGCGATTGTTCCTCTACACTTGTGGTTACCTGACGCGTATGCAGAGGCTCCTGCGCCGATGTCTGCTTTGTTGAGCGGAGTTTTAACCAGTGCTGGAGCATACGCCATCATTAGAATCTCACTTGGCACGGTGCTTCCTGCACTATTAACGAACAGTGCTGTTTTCGCTACTGCTTTTCTGCAGGGATTGAGTGTTTTAGGCATCATTTCTGCATTCTTCGGCTCTTTTCTCGCAATGAGAGAAACTGACATCAAAAGAGTAATGGCTTACTCAAGCATATCACACATGGGCTACCTAATGTTCGGCTTCTCATTGTTCCCGAACCCGATGGCTGTTAGTGGAACAGTGCTACACATCATAACTCATGGCATAAGCAAAGGTTTGTTTTTCCTCACGGCAGGAGCTATAACCTACCGCCTAGCAAGCCGAGACCTACGTGAAATGGGCGGTTTCGCCGCAAAGATGCCTACGACTGCCGTTTCATCCATAATAGCAGCGCTTAGCTTGGCAGGTACACCGCCCTTTGCCTGCTTCATCAGTGAAGTCCTAATTTTCATAGGCGCATTCCAAGTAATCACAGCCACAGGAAGCAGCTTTTACATCATCGCAACTGCATTAATGTTGATAGCTACGGTGCTTTCATTGGGGTATGCACTCAGGTTCATAACTAATGTATTCTTTGGTCAATCAAAAACCGAAGAGAAACGCCTCGAGGTTCCAAAGTTCATGGTAGCAGGCATCGTACTGCTAACCGTTATCACAGTAATCATCGGCATATACCCAGCGTTCTTTTTAGACATGATAAAAACAGTCGTGTTCATCTGAGAGGCGCTGACGCAAAACCTTTTTACTCTTTTAGACTTAAACCATATTTTAGGTGCTATATTTGACTTTGAAACTTAAAGTTGATGGAAAAGAAATCCCATTAAATGAGTTTGTCGAACAAATCTTAAGCGGAACCATAATGGGCGCTGTAAGTTCCCTGCGAGGAATCAAAGAGAACTGGGAAAAAATCGTTATAGAAATAGAAAAATGAGCTAATCAACCGTTGAATTCCACAGCGCTTTCTATTTCAGCGAACATTTCACGCTTAGCTTTGCATATTGGGCAAACATACGGCGGGTCTTCACGGAAAACCACGTAGCCACACTGTTTGCAGTACCATAACTTCTTTTTAACCTCTGTAGACTTCTGCTGTTTTGGCTGAGAAGGCACTGTTTCTTGCGCGGTTTCCGCAGGCTTTGTTTGCATAGGTGTGCCGTATGCTCTCCCTTGTTTTTCTAGGGGGCGACGTTCAGGTACATCAGGCAAGTTTTGGCTCTCGTAAACGGCTTTGTTAACGTATAGACGGCAGTAACAGGCTCCGAACTCAGCAACATCTGGGTCGCGGTAATCGCAGGGACAGATGATGTCGCGGTCTATTTCAAAGTTGCCTGTGGCTAATCGGCAGGGACATGAGGGGTAGCCGTAGCGTTCTTCGTTTGTTTTTAAGCCTTCGAGGAACATCTGTAAAAGTTCAGCTTGAGGCGTCAGGTAGTATCCGTAAGTTTTTGCGTCAGCTTCAGCTCTCTTGCGCACCTGCTCTATGCTGGTCAAAGTTCGAGTGCCTCTTTGAGTTGGTCTTTTCGGAATCCTGTTATGACTTTTTGGTCATCGACTATAGTTGTGGGATAGCTTAAGCTTCCGCCTTTACTCAGGATAGCTTGATGGACTTTGCTTTTGTCGTCTTCTCCAAGAAGGTCGACATCAACGTATTCATATTCGATGCTGTTGTCGTTTAGGTACTGTTTGGTTAGTTTGCACCAGACGCATGTGCTCAGCGCGTAGAGGGTGACTTTGTGGTTGTTTTTTTTGCCAGAAACTTTTGAGAACTGCATACTCTCACAGTAAATGTTTTAGTTTTTTGGCGCATATAACTGTTTAGATTTTGGCTTTACTGGCTTTTTCTATGTGGATAGTGCGGGTGGGGAGTGACAAATGACGTATTTTATTTGAACTATTGTTCAATATTTACTCTAATATGTAGATATTCGGACAGTAAAATGCTATTTGGCTATAGTAATGTTTATATTATTTCTCTTTATCAGAAAGACTGTCAATCACGCGAGGAAAAAAATATGAACCCCACAAGAATAACCGTGGCATTCGACAAAACAACAGCGCAGTTACTTGAAAAAATGAGCACAGACGCTCAGGCTTCTCAAAGCGAAATAATGCGCCGCGCTATCAAATTCTATAGCCAAAACAAGGACTTCGAAGACCCCGCCGTGACGAAAAAAATTCACGCCTACATGGACATGATGTTAACTGGTGAACATGTAATCGTGGATATTGACCACTGGCTCATGTTTCTACGCCTCATTTCATCCTCGCCTGAAAAGGAAAAATTTTGGAGCGAGCACAAACAAGTAGCACGTGCACACTGGGAACAACTAAAAACTAAAGTGCACTCGCCAGAAGAACTGCTGGAACGACTGGAGGCATGCAACTTCTTCCGCTTAACAAAAAATGGCAGTAAGGATTTTACGCTAGTTTTAGTTTCGGAGCTTTCAAAGGATTTCATCAGGATTTTCCTTGAAGAATACTTTGCGGCTATGGGTGTTAAGGCTGAGATAAAAGAAAACTTGACTAAATTGAGGGTCACATTTAAAACTTTATTATAAATAAATAGTGTTTGTTCACATTTTAGCTGTATATTCTTAAAATTTATCCAGAACTTCCTAATTTTTATGAACAAATCTTAACTAACTTTATATTATACTGAACATATTGCTAACCAAAAACAAGTGATGAAAAATGTGTGAAGAACTCATAAGATTCGAAAAGTATGCCGCAAAAACAGCCAAAGGCTGGCTAGAATCAGCCCTAAAAGAAGAATAAGGAGGGAAAAAAGTCCTTGGACCTTACAGCTCTCATAATAGTTGTTTTAGGCGTAGGCTCGCTAGGGTTCTCCTTCGCAGAATACACACTATCAAGGAGAAAAAGAGAAAACGTCAGCCAATAATAAACTTCAATCCATGAAAGCCTTTTGGCTTGTTTAACAAATCTCCCGTTTTAGTTTAACGTTTACATCAATCAAACAATCGCAAGTTGCTGTTATCGTTATGCTGGCTGAAGGTTGCCGAAGGCGTTCTGTACCACTTCTGACAATGCAGGGTGGATGTGCATGCCTCTTGCGATTGGACCAAAATCTCCTTTTTCAGTCACCATAGCATTAACGACTTCTTGAATAAGGTTTGATGCTTCAGCGCCGATGATGTGGCATCCCAGAATTTTTCCCGTTTCCGCTTCCACGATAACTTTAACAAAGCCTTCTGCGTATCCCATTGCCGCGCCCATAGCTGTATCTTTGTATTGCGCCTTGCCGACTAGAATCTTGTATTTTTGCTGTTTCGCTTCCGCTTCCTTCAAGCCGACAGAAGCAACCTGCGGGTGAGTAAAGATGGCGTGGGGTGCTGCCAAGTAATCCATCTTGACCTTGTGGTCATGGTTGGCGTTATGCCAAACTATGCCTGCCTCGTAATTGGCAACATGCTTGAACATTTGCTTACCTATAGCATCACCGAAAGCGTAAATGTGCTTTTTGCTGGTCTCTAAGTATTCGTTAACTTTAATGAAGCCACGCTCATCAAGCTTAACCCCTGTCTTTTCAGATTTCAGCAAATCCGCGTTCGACACTCTGCCAGTGGCAATCATAAGCGCTTCAGCGTGAAATTCCTTCACGGTGCCGTCTTGGCGGTTTCTGGCAACGACAGTTTTGATATCGCCATCCTGTTTAGCTTCCACAGCTTCCCAGCCCGTGTAAATATCCATGCGCCTGCCCAACTCGCTCTTGAGAAGCTCTGAGATTTCTGGCTCCTCCTCAGGGATGACGCGGCTGGGTCTTTGGATTACGGTGGTTTTGGTGCCGATTGCAGAAAAGAAGTGTCCGTATTCCATTCCAATGTAGCTACCGCCCACGATTATGATGCTCTTGGGTTGTGATGTGAGCTCAAGCACCGTGTCGCTGGTTAGATAATCAATGTTTTCTATACCCTTTATTGGCGGCAGTGCAACACGTGCACCTGAAGCAATGAAAACCATCTTGCCACGAATCGTGTTTGCATCAATCTGCATGGTATAATCGGAGATGAACTCGCC
The DNA here is from genome assembly GCA_026014725.1 of Candidatus Bathyarchaeota archaeon. Taxonomy (NCBI): domain Archaea; kingdom Thermoproteati; phylum Candidatus Bathyarchaeota; species Candidatus Bathyarchaeota archaeon. Next base: position 129,574 of record JAOZHV010000049.1, read on the forward strand.
TGTTTCCTTAAACCAAGTCATCTCAGGTGTAGCTTGAACAGCTGCAGTTTGGTGTCCTGAATCATGGTTCACAAGCGTATGCATCCTATTCATGATGTTGCTAAAATCAACAGAATTGACAGTGACGTTTATGCCTAGTTTACCTGCCTCTTTGGCGATGGCGGCAACATCTGCTGGGTAAATCAGCATCTTCGAGGGAACACAACCTACATTTATGCAAGTGCCGCCCATTCTCCCCTGCTCAACTAAAGCAACTCTAAATCCTTGTTCAATGGCTGCTGAAGCAACAAGCATCCCTGAACCTGAACCGATAACTATGACATCAAACTGCTCCATAAACAAACCACGCTACAAATAAAGTTAGAATAAGCGCAAATAAACTTTTCAACACCGACATCTTGGAAAAATCTTTTAAGCGGTCGCCAGATAACTGTTTTCTGGGGATTTTATTGTCTAAATCAAAGTCTGAGGAAGAAAAGAAAAAGAAAGCCTACTATTATTACGGCAAGAAAGAGAAGAAAGCTAAAGAAGTCAAAAAGTAACAGCTTTGCCAAGAAACCGTGGCAAACACCGCTCATCATGGATGGCATCGAAAGTTTCCAGTTCCTGTTTTGTTAGCGGCAACACTATCCTTGACACCATGCCATTTAAACTGTAAGGGAGGCGTATCAGACGGAACTCGCCAGAAGTAACCCACTCATCAATATGAAAACCCGCCTGCTTTACCAGTTTTGCTAAACTCAGCCTTTCTTCAGCACTAAAGGCGTAAGCTTTATGGTCAAAAACGTGCAAGTGAAAGCCTCTGCCTGAATAAACCGCTCTCACCTCAGAAAACCTCTCCTCCAAAAAACCCAAAAGTTCAACGGCTTCCTGCTTAACCATGTTCAACTCTAACTCACAAAAACTCAAACCCTGCCCATGCTTCATCTTGTCCGTCAAACTGCCGTGAATTGGGCAAGTAATGTTTTCAGGGTCAAGGTCAAACGCAAGTTCCTGTCCCACAATTCGCCCAGCGCTGTCATACACGTTGCGGTCATAATACACTCCTTCAGGCAAGAACTCAAGAATCTGCTGCCGCACATCTTCTACGTCTTTGTATTCATCGATTATGATGGTGGTTGTGGCATCTTGCGTGTATTTTGAGGGGTAAATCCCTGTGTGTCTGCCGATGATGACAGCAAACCTTGTATTCGCAAGTTTGTCCCCAACCCACTTAGCTACTTTTTCAAGCGCAAACTCTTGATTATAGAATTGTTCCCGCTCCTCAAGAGTAGCGTATCGCATGCCAGCTGGCAAAGTATATTGAACCATGCAGACCAACTATAGGTTAGCCTTATGCAACCCAAATGCTTTATGGAAAAAAGAAAATCCGCGGGCGCAATAAACCCTAAGATAGCAATAGACAATCTTGAGAATTCCAATGGTTTTCAAAAAATAATTTAGCCATCTTCAGCAGTTGCTCATTATTAGTTCCTAAGCTAGGCACCGCTTCTTTGCCAGATATGCAAACATCAACCTCTTTATCGTCAAAAATGCATATTCCAAAATCAATATTTGCGTCAACAAATTTTAGCTCAAATAAAGGATTCACAATTAAAGTTTTAAGTTTACGCATTATAGCTGGGCTAACTTCAGTTTTTTGCGTTGCAACCCTAAATTTAACACCTTTTGAAACCGCAGTTGTAAAGGCATCGAAAAAGCTAAAGACAATGAAATTCAAACCCCTAGATGGAAAAATCAAATCAACTGTTGAGGCTTTAGAAAAAGCATTTTCGAACTTTTTTACAAGCCGCTTCCTCTCAGAAGTAATCACGAACTCAGTTTCAGCATCATGAACTACTGTATTATCACTTTTCTCCTTACTTTCACCAAGCATCTCTAAACTTGCTTTCAACTGCGCATGCTCAGAACTTTTTTCTGCAAAAAGGCTCAAAGTACCCTCCTTTAGCGACACAGCCTTATACAATACGGGGTTCGCCACAATCTTTTCCACAAGCCCTAATTTTTCAAGCGTAGGCATTATACGATAGATATCCTGGCGGGCTATGCCTGATGTTCTGGCGATTTTTTTTACTTCAGCTTTATCGAGTTGAGTAAGCGTCAGGTATGTTTTAGCCTGCAACTGGGTGAGCCCCAACTTAATTAGTACGTCGAGTACTTTGTCGTTTTGAAGCGTTTGGCTATTCCCCTTTTCAGAAAATAAAAATTGCACTATTTTTTATATATTTTCCCATATTTCTCGGTTATTTTTTACATTAAGAATCAAGGGATAAAATAAACATGGACAAGACCAGTTACTGGCGGTTCCTGCTTGCCAACCGTTTGTCAGAAGCGGCACTTGTTACAAACGCTTAAACTTACGTTGCCCCCATTCTTGCACTCACAAAAAACAGGAGAATAAAAAAATGCAAAACAAGAAACTTTTGATTGCGTTAGCTCTAACAGTAATCTTAACCGTTCCAATAATAATGCAAGCTTCACAAACAACCACGCAAGCACTAGACGTACCCGTGTACCTAAAAGTACACGCTGAACCAACACCAATAGGCGTCGGCCAAACCATATACATCAGCCTATTCTTCACAAAACCAATACCCAACACGCGCTTACCCGACGGCACAAGCCAAGTCTACGTTGGCTTAACAGTCAACATCGTAAAACCAGACGGCTCAAACCAAACCTTCGGACCATACAAAGGAGACACAACCGGAGGCGTAGGCGGAATAGAATTCACGCCAACCGCAACTGGAAACTACACAGTGCAAGGCTTCTACGCAGGACAAACACTCGTCAGCGGCGAATACATCCTGCCAACCAGCAGCGAACCAGCATACTTCACAGTACAAGAAGAAAAAATACCAGGCTTCCCATACGTGCCGTTGCCCACAGAGTACTGGTCACGCCCAATATACTCAACAAACTTCGCGTGGGCAGCACTAGGCGGCAACTGGTGGGGACTCTACAAGCCATCATTCACTGACACAGGCGGATACGACGCACAAGGCAACAACTTCAACCCATACAGCCTAGCGCCAAACTCAGCCCACATAATGTGGGTCAAACCAGTAGCGTTCGGCGGCCAGCCAGGTTTGCCGGTTAGCGGCGACCAAGAAAGCCAATACACCTCAACCTCAATCCTCTACCGCCAATTCGAACCAATCATCCTAAACGGCGTCATATACTACAAACTCTACACCAACACGCCAACAACATCATCCAGCGTTGAAACACCAGGCTGGAACGCAGTAGACCTACGCACAGGCAAACTGTTATGGCACAAAGACACCAAAGACACACTAAACTTTGGCATGGTCATGCAGTTCCACACCATACAAGAATACGGAACCCAAGCCTTCCTAGTTGCAAGCTACAACTCCAGCCTCTGGCAACTCTTCGACCCAGTAACCGGCTACTTGATAGCAAACATCACCAACGTAGCCAGCACAACAGCCGCAGGACTAGTCGACGACAACGACGACAACGCACAAGGCGCAGTACTCATACACTCAATCAGCAGCGGCAACCTAACAATGTGGAACTCAACCCGATGCCTAGGCGGCGAATCAGCAGTTACCATTCGTCCATCAGGCAACATTAACTACACAAGAGGCAACCAATGGTCAGTCCCAACTCCAAAAACACTTGACGGTAACACAATCACCCCAGCACTGGGCATTTCTGGAAGAACACTAAAAGTAGTACTCCTAAGCAGTTATGGTGCAAGATTATCCACGTTCGCAACCGAGTTCGGTAACGGATACGCTGTTGACGCAGGCATGGATGCAATGACAGGCGCGCTGCTTTGGGGACCAATAAACCGCACCCTGCCAGAATTCCATGAAGTGCCCATTGTGGCAACAGGCGGCGACTACTACGTCCGACACGACAAAGACACCAACGAAGCATACGGCTACTCGCTAACAACCGGCAAGCAACTTTGGGGACCAGTCAAACTCCCAGGAACCGGACTTAGCACACTAGCACGCGGCGCAGCAATCGCATATGACAAAGTCTACATCTGGGACTTCGGAGGCTACGTCAGCGCTATCGACCTGGCAACAGGAAAAATAGCATGGACGCTTGAGCCAAGATCAGCCGGATACGACACACCCTATGGCATCTACCCGT